>JBFFMO010000519.1:0-4112 GCA_041554035.1 Allomicrovenator sp.
CAGGGAACCGATAGTCAAAGTTCGAGCGCCGGAGCATTGGACGAGGCCACTGGTGTGAAGACCGACGACCCAGAAATCGCCGAATTCGCAAAACACATCGGAACCATGGAGGCCAAAGACCTCGCGGCCGAGTTCGGGGCGGACCCCAAGGGCATGTGGGACAAAATCAGCCAGCTGCCCCCGGAAGAACGTCAGTTCGCCTTGATGCAACTCCAATCAGGCATTCAGGAGAACAACCAACTCTTCTCAACCTTAACTAATTTCATGAAGGCCATGCACGACACCGAGAAAGCCATTGTGTCCAATCTGCGGGTTTGACTCGCGCTTCGGTTCCACAGGCAGGGGAGGGCTGAGGTTGACTCTGGTGAGCCATTTCACTACATCTTGACGCTCTTTATGGGTCTCGTTCTGCGCGGAAAAGCTCGATGACAATGAACCGAACTCTAGCTCTCTTCATCCTGTTGTTCGCGTCTGCCTTCGTTGGCTGCTCGGATGACAGTCCTGTTTCATCCATCAAGTCAGGGCGAATTCAGGTCTCGCCAGATCCGATTGCCTACGCTCAAGTGGACATCGGTGTCAGCGACATCCTGGATATTTCGGTCTTCAACTTGGTGGATGAGGAACTGAGCGTTTACGACGTGCGTTTGGAAACACGCGGTGACGACGGCTCCATCGACGGTCTGGAACTGATCGACGTTCCGGCATTTCCCTTCAAAGTGGCCGGAAATGGCGTGACCCGTTTCCAATTGCATTACACGCCAAAAGTGGGAACGAAACCGGCACGCGGGAATCTTGTGTTCGAAAGCAGCGACGACCGCTACTCGAACTCCGATCCCTACAAGATTGCAATCGACACACTCGCGAATCGACCCCGTGTTCAAGTCTCTCCGCCCATTGTGAGGTTCGCGCGTCAGGCACCGGGTTCACGGGACAAACAGACGGTCCTGATTCATAATATCGGATCGGCACCGCTCAAGATTTGGCAGGCACCAGCGTACGGTGGTGGGGCGGACTTCCGAATTTCGGTGCCCGAGCGCACCTATCCGATGGAACTTGCGATTTACGATGCAAATGCCGCAGCGACCGAACCCAACAAATACGAACTTGCCGTTGAGGTCGAGTACGCTCCCATCGGCGACGGCGGAGATTCCGGCGAGTTGGTCATCATTTCGAATGACCCCACGGGTGATGAGGAAACGGGCGACGAGACCTTTGCCACAATTGTGGATATCGCTGCCAATGCGGACTCACCATGCATTCTGGTCGACGGGACTTCGCGAAATTTTGGGCAGGTGCCGATCGGTTCTGCTGCCGCTGATATCGTGAAGATCACCAATTGTGGAACACAACCCTTGATCGTGTCCGGGATGCGAATCACGGACAATTCGGCCGATGAAGAATTTGAACTCGATCTGGGTGGCTTGGACGTGAACCGCGATGGCGAACTTGATTCCACGCTGACAATTCAGCCTGGAAACGATCAGACCGTTCTCCTGAAATATATTCCGGTTCAAGAAGGCACCGACCAGGGCACGATGGTCATTCTGAGCAATGACCCCTTGCAGGCTGAGCTGGAATTGGACCTCAGCGGCCGTGGATCCGACGGAGTCTGCCCGGTCGCCATCGGTGGAGCCTACATCCGTGGGGTGAGTTCAACTCCACGACCAAGCATCACTGCGACTCCGCTGCAGTACATCGTTCTGGACGGTTCGCAGAGTTCGGATGAAGACGGTCGAGTCGTCGATTATTTCTGGGAGCTGGTGCAAATGCCACCCGGCGTAGCACCTGTGCTTAGTGCGACACAGAATGATCCCGGTGATTTGGACAAGTCAAAACGCGAGTTCCGGCTCCTGACTGCTGGCACCTACGTCGCCGAACTTCGAGTCCGAGATAATGATGGATTCATGTCCTGCGGAGAGGCGTCTCGCGTGACGGTCGTCGCAGTTCCAAACGAGAAGATTCTCGTCGAGCTCACATGGACCAATCCCGAGGATCCTAACGAGACCGATGCAACCGGCTCGGACGTCGATCTTCATTTCATCAAAATGGGGCCAGGCAAGTGGTTCGAGACCCCGTATGACATCTACTTTCGTAATCCAAACACATCGAGCGACGGCCTGGGAATCTGGGCACCAGAAAGTCCGTCATTGGATATCGATGACCGAGACGGACTGGGACCTGAAAACGTACAGATGGACGATCCTGCCAATTGTGAGTGGTATGGCGTGGGCGTTCACTACTACAAACAGCTTTTTGGCACCGCCTACGTGACGATTCGGATCTATATGAACACCGGTCTTGTGTTCGAAAAGATCAATAAACCGATGATTCGGGGCGGTCAGTTCTGGGACGTCGCCAGAATCCACTGGGATTCGGGGCGGGTGTATGAGGTGGACAATCTCCTTGAGGCTGCGCCCTCAGGGACCAATCCACCAGTGACAGCCGGAATGGCCACCAGCGGTCTTTGCACGAATCAGGGTCTGTACACGATTCAGTAAGGCGTTTTTTATTCGCCAGCTCTGGTTCCACGAGTATCATGGGGAGAATTTTTGAGCCCAAGCATGTTTGCGATGGCTTGCCAGGGAGAGGGCATGTCCGAAATAGCCATACGTTGTCCTGAATGTGGACAACCAAGCGACGACACCGAATGGTGTGAGCACTGCGGTGCGCGCATCGCCAACGGTGGAAATGATGAGGGAAATGTGTGGCTTTCGACCGGCTCTAAGTTAACGCTCTCGCAAAACGGAGAATCTCAGGAACTTGTTGTGGACGCTGTGGTCGAGAATTTCTCGACGCGCAAGGTTTTCACCGCTCGTGCATCGTCGGGAGGCGGATTGTTCTTTGTCGAAGAGACCGAGGACGACGGCCGGGACCCAGGTGAGATTCACCCTGACGTAAGCCATTTCTTTCGCCGACCGCTGCAGCGAAGTCGAAAGGGCGAACACCTCGTAGAAATCTACAACGACGTGGGGGGCATGACGATCGAAGACGTTCTTCAGGTCCATAACGGCTTGATGCCCTACGCTCAGATTCGCGACATCTTTGAGGTCGTCTCCGAAGCGGTTCTGAAATGCCATGAAGGCGGGCAAATGATCCTCGCCGTGGCCCCGTGGACGGTCAGGATTGACGGTCTTCAGATGGGGGAACTCTCCAATGTTGGCGACAATGAAACAGTCGCGTTTGACGATGTTGTCGAGTTGAGTCAGGACATGGCTCGGATGGAGGAGATGGAGAGCTTTCCTGACCCTCCCTCGGAGAGCGTGATTCAGGCACTGAGTGAATCCATCTCGTCTGCCGCAGAAGATAATCTATCTGCGTGGGATATCCTTGAGGACGAACCTCAGGTCATCGATGCATTAAGCGAAACAGGTATGTTGTCGGCGAAGCTTTTTGAGGCTCAGGAGCCGATCGAACTCAAGGCGACCTTCGAGGGTTTGGACCGCACCTATCCGTTGGGCAAGAACCCAGACGAAGTTCCGGTCATCATGGGCTTTTCCGCTCCAGAACTTCTGGGTCGCGTGCGTGCCGATGTCACCGAGGCCACAGACGTCTTTGGTCTGGGCATGCTTCTTTACTTCATGGTGGGCGGCAAGGTTCCCCCGGCATCTGTGTACACTCGTTATGCTCCGGCACTTCCTGCACGAAATTTTAGACCAGGCTTTCCGCCCGGACTGCAATCGGTGCTTTCCCGTGCGACGCGTCCAAATCCAGACGACCGCTACCCGAACGTCGAGGCGCTTAAAGATGCGTTCCTTCAGGCTTGTGCAGTCATGGAGCGCCGAGCCGGACATGTTGGGTCTGAAAATCCTCCACGTTTCCGATTGGCGGTAGACACCCATATTGGCATCGCCAAGGGACGTCGTAACCCCATCAATCAGGACGCGGTTTTCGGACGCATGTCCGACGACGGGCGCTTTGGACTTGTTGTGATCGCGGACGGTGTTTCGACGGCATCCTACGGCACAGGTGACCTCGCGAGCGCATGCGTCGCACGGCGTGCCATAGAAACGTGGGATGAGATTCTTCCCGCTTATCTGATGGACGAGCGGGTCGATGAAATCGAGGTCATCGGAGAGCTTCTAGCCCGTGCGAACCAAGACATCGTGGAGTAC
>JBFFMO010000520.1:0-4104 GCA_041554035.1 Allomicrovenator sp.
GCCCAATTCAAGTGAGCCGGGTCGAGCTCAATCTTGGGATCGGCGGCTTGAATCACGCGGCCAAAACACGTGTCACGACTCGTCCACGCGGGCAGGTCCGGCCCACCCGAACGTCGCAAAAGACGCAGGTTCTTTTTGGTGCCCAGAATCGTGAGCGCCTCGTCCGAGAAATGCGGTGCCAGGATAACTTCCCAGAATGATTTCGCGAGGGTCTCAGCCAGTTGGGCGTCCACCCCTCGATTCAGCGCCACGATCCCACCAAACGCCGAAGCACTGTCGCATGAAAGCGCTCGGTCAAAGGCCGCATGAAGCGTGGCTGCGCTCGCACAGCCGGCAGGATTGGTGTGTTTGATGATGGCGCAGGTCGGATCATCAAACTCGGCGACGAGGGCAAGCGCGGCATCGGCATCGATCAGGTTATTATAGCTCAGCTCTTTGCCCTGAAGGGTTTCCCATCCCCCCAGAGGCGCCTCGTTCGGCCTTCGAACGAGTCTTGCCGACTGATGCGGGTTCTCGCCGTAACGCAGCGAGGCCACGTCAACAAAGCTGTCTCGTGTGCTGGTTGGGTCGAACCATGACGCAATTCGAGCGTCGTAATCGGCCGTATGAGAAAATGCTTTGGCGGCGTACCCACGTCGGACGGCAAGGTCTGGCCCAGCCGGGAGCGTGGCGAGGAAGCCTTCGTAATCCGCAGGATCGACGAGGGTGGTCACATGCTGGAAATTCTTGGCGGCGGCGCGAATCATGGCCGGCCCGCCGATATCGATTTGCTCGACAATTTCAGCCGGAGCGGCCCCTTTTTCGACCGTCTGCGAAAACGGATAGAGATTCACGGCGACCACGCGAATATCCGCGATCCCGTGTTCCACCATCGAAAGGACATCCGAATCCACATCGCGGCGACCCAGAAGGCCTCCGTGAATTCGGGGATGCAGGGTCTTCACCCTTCCGCCCATGATCTCGGGAAACCCTGTGATCTCGGCCACGGGCGTCACGACAACCCCGTTTTCCGTGAGATGTTTGGCGGTTCCACCCGTTGATAAAATGCGATACCCGGCGGCAACAAGGCCGCGGGCGAAACTCACCGACTCCGCTTTGTCTGAAAGACTTAACAAGGCGAATGGCGAAGGGACGTTGGCGGACATGGGAGTCCGGCGGTTAGTCGGGTTTTTCGTCGTCGTCGTAGCCAACACGGAGCTTTTCAAGCCCGGCGGCTTCAACCTGACGGATGCGTTCACGGGTGAGATTCAGCAATTCGCCAACCTCTTCCAGCGTGATGCCTCCGCGATCTGCAACATCAAGGCTGCACGTCTCGGACAATTCCCAAACTTCGAGGTCTGGAAAATTGAGCTTGATCGAGCCCGTGTGAGGATTGACGTCCAAATACAAATGATATTTGCACGAAACGAACGGACATGGACGGTCCGCAACCCGACAATCGTCTCGGCTGCGTGGACGCAAATGTTCCATTTCGTCGAGGACGCGCTCGGTTTGAACACGTTCTTCGTCGGTAAGACGCTTGAGCGCAATTGTCTTGCTGCGTCTGAGTCCCTTGCGGGCCCCCCGCGTATTCGCGGTCTGGCGAGTGTTTTCGCTATTAGCCATCGAACGACCATCCGTGGCAGTAATGGGTCTTGTTTCGTCGCGAAAGGTATCGGTCGTCAGGACCTATTGTCAACCGTACGCTGATGCGAACGGAACAAAATTTGTTTCTTGGCTCTCCTACAAGAATGCTCGGTTGACGGCACTGGCGGGCTCCGGTAAACAACGCTACTTTGCGTCGTCCGGACACTTCGCAGTCCGCCGGAGGATTTTATGAACGTCGGATATCTGACCATCGGTTTGGTCATTCTTGGATTAGTGGTTTGTGGCATCGGTGCCTTCGGAATTGCAAAATATGCGTTTCGAATCAGCTCCGGAAAAGGAGCCGCAGTACTGCTGATTCCGCCCTATACTTTTTACTTCTCGTTTTACGAGTTGCAGGAAGAGGGCAAGGAAGCACCCATCGCGCTATGGATTAGCGGTATGGTTGTTACCGTCATTATTGCTGCAGCCTTCTGGCAACCCATTAACATGGTGTTTAACGGACAGGCTGCTTTGCTCGACCCGGCAAGTGCCGAGGACGTGGCTAAAGAATTTGGTGCCAAAGAAGTCTCCGCTGAGCTGTCAAAGCCCATCGCTGATTTGGAAGTACCTGTTGTTCCTGTCGCTGCGACCAATAACGGTACCAACAATACCAATGGAAGCACGAACGGCATGACCAACGGTGTCACGCCTACGGCAACCAATGGCTCACCGACTCCGGCTCCTTGAGCTGGGTTCGAGGTGAGTAGCAAAAAAGGCGGTTCTTCCGCCTTTTTTTTTGCCCCGAATTTGGGACCGCTACTGATTTTGATGGGTCAAACGTTGCGGGAGTAGATGATTCGAAGCCCCTCAAGGGTCAGCAAGTCGTCCACTTCATCAATGCATTCAGCTTCGCCAGCGATGAACGATGCCAGCCCACCCGTAGCAATCACCCGCGTCTGAGGCCCGAGTTGCTCTTTCATGCGCTCGACGATCCCGGTGACAAGACCGGTATAACCATAGAGCAGGCCCGATTGAATCGCGTCGATCGTCGTGGTTCCAATCACATTGCGCGGCTTGGCGATTTCGACGCGCGGAAGTTTGCTCGCCGCCTGATAAAGCGCTTCGCTTGCGACGGTCACGCCGGGAGCAATCGCTCCGCCCAGGTACTCGCCTGCGACACTGATGGCGTCAAACGTTGTCGCTGTTCCAAAATCCACGATCACGAGGGACGTCTGGTGTTTTTCCCAGGCGGCTACCGCGTTTACCAAACGATCCGCGCCCACTTCAGCCGGTGTCTCGTAGAGAATCGGCATTTTTGGATCGGCACTTCGCCCCACCACCAACGGCGTGTGACCAAGATAGACTTCTGTGGTCCGCTTCCATGTGTGTTCCATCGGCGGAACGACAGAACAAACGATCGTCCCCTCCACATCGCTTCGCTCGAGGTTGGCGTACCGAAGCAAGTCGGCCAACATGATGCCATGCTCGTCTGACGTACGGCCTCGTTGGGTCTGAATTCTCCAGGAGCGAATCAGAGTCGGTCCCGTGTAGACACCGAGCACGGTGTTCGTATTTCCGACATCAATCACAAGAATCATTATCCACTCCGACCAAACACGGGTTGCACTGGACGCCCGGACGACGTAGTTCTCAAGGCGTGCAACCCTGATAGATCCTCCATGTAGGTTTCGCAACTCGCGATGGCCACCTTTCTTATCCGACGTTTGCTCGCATCTTTGCTTGTTGTCGCTGGCGTAGTCACGCTGGTGTTCCTTGCGGTGCGTCTTGTTCCTGGCGACCCAGTTGCGTCGATTTTGGGCGAACAAGCTCTAGAAATCGACAAAGACTCGTTGCGGGAATGCCTTGGGCTCGATGCCCCTCTGACCACTCAATATTTTGACCTGTGGGGTAACGTCTTGAACGGAACCCTCGGTGAGTTATGCGACGAACGTGGTGTCACGGTTGCAGACAAGCTGATCCACGCGATTCCGTCGACGATGGAACTGGCCCTGGCGTCGCTGATCATCGCTCTGCTGATCGCGTTTCCGCTGGGCGTTGCGTCGGCTCTGCGGCCGTACTCATGGATCGACAATTCGTCGGCAGTTTTGGCCCTGATGGGCATCTCCATGCCCAATTTTTGGCTGGGGCCAATGTTGTTGATTCTATTCAGCATCACGCTTCAAGCCCTTCCCAACCCTGGCAGCGGCGTCACAGGCCTGAGCGCCCTGATTCTTCCAGCGTTCACGCTGGGCACCGCGCTGTCTGGCAAGCTGATGCGCATGATTCGCAGCAGCCTCTTGGATATTTTGGGACAGGATTATATTCGAACCGCTCACGCCAAGGGCCTGCCGCGTTGGAAGGTGGTGTGGAAACACGCGCTTCGAAATGCCATGATCCCGGTCGTTACCGTGTTCGGGCCGCTTCTGGTCGGCATCGTGACCGGCTCCTTCGTTGTAGAGCGGATTTTCGGCATTGCCGGCATGGGCGAGTTTTTTGTCACCAGTGTCACCAACCGGGACTATCCGATCGTTCTGGGTA
>JBFFMO010000521.1:0-4101 GCA_041554035.1 Allomicrovenator sp.
CCACGTGTAATTCTTCCATGTCCGTTGGACGTTGTACCAAATCGCAGGGCGATTCGGTTGATTGAGGCCATGCTTCAAAAACCGGTCGACAATCGTATCTCGAGCCACGTGGTCTCCTGAACGTAATGCGGCCCGCGAGTTGAACCGCTGGACCAAAATTGGAGTGTATGAACGGGCAAGAGCATAATATGAATGTGCTTTGCACGTATAGCGGAGGAAGTCCTTGGTTCTTCATCACATCGCGCTCGGAGCGCAAAATGTCGAGCGCGTGGCTGCCTTCTACCGCGATTTCCTTGGACTTCCTGAAGACCGACGCCATTTGGACGGTGAGGTTATTCGATCGATTTGGCTGCGAATGGGCGCCTCGATGCTGATGATCGAGCGCACAACCCAGCCCTTGCGACACGTGGACGGGATCGGTGCGGGTCCGTTTTTGCTCGCCATCGCAATGAGTTCCGAGGAACGAGTAGCCCTTGAGAACCGACTTGAGGCCGGCGGATTTCCTATCGAAAGCCGCAGCGAGTTTACCTCCTACACGCGCGACCCTGAGCAGAACCGGGTGGCCTTTTCGTGTTATGCCTTCTAGCGAACGCGAGATTGTGGACTCGGAGTCCCGAGGCCGTTAACCTACGCTGCCAGCTTGTAAGGAAGTCGTATGCGGATGTCTTGGATATTACTTATAGTCGCTTTGGTGGGTTGTTCGGCTTCGGACCCCTCCGGAGAAAAAGACCAGCTAAATAATTCCAATAATATCTCGCAGACGAATAATCAGACGAACCAGACCAATAACCAGACGGTCGGCGAGTCGAATAACTCCACAAATAACGGGACAAATAACGAGTTCTTTCAGTGGCCAACTGCACTGACGACCTCGGGTATTCGCTTCTCCGGGCCGATTTTGAGTCGCGAAACGACGACGATCAAACTCACGGGAACGGCCGGTGATTTTATCACCATGAAGTTCTCGAAAGCGCAGGGTTCCTTATGGGAGCCGCGCATCATGCTCTATCAAGGCGGTAACACTCAGCCCGTCACGTATTCGGACCCAGCGGGAACGGGCGACGCGGAGTTGCCGCGCTCGGGAAGTGGTTCTTTTGAGTTCTACGACACCGCCGTTTACGATCTGGTCTTGGAAAACGGCGCAGACGCCGACGGTAGTTTTTCGTTCGAACTCACGTGCACTTCGGGAGGATGCAAGGCGGCGGAAGGCGATATCGACAGCGACGGCAAGTTGGACGAGGTCGATAATTGCCCCTACAGCCCCAACCCAGATCAGGCGGACAGCAACCAAAATGGTCGCGGCGACGTGTGTGATGGTGGGCCCGACCCGTGGACAGCCCTGTCGAATAACGCGTTGGAAGACGCGTTGCGAGAAACCCATGCCGGCCATATTTCATTGAACTACACCAAGGCACGCGATTATTTGTTCAGCTCGGTGGATAATGTCGATGGCTTCGTGTCCTGTGTGTACACAGACACCAAAGTCGCCACGACCGGAATTCCTGACCAAACGCTGATGAATACCGAACACACTTGGCCTCAGTCGCTTGGTGGGGACAACCAAGCCAAGGGCGATTTGCATCACCTTTTTGGCGTGACACCGATGGCCAACACGCAACGTTCGAATCTGTATTACGGAATTGTGACCGCCCCGACCTGGCAAGAAGGCGGGTCAAAACGCGGCAAAAATGCAGCGGGCGACGCAGTGTTCGAGCCCCGCGCACCCCATCGCGGGAATGCTGCGCGGGCACTCTTTTATATCGCGATTATGTACCGCAATAATAATTCAACAGGCGGTAGAATCGAGATACCCGATGAGGTCGAGGCACTGCTTCGCCAATGGAATGCAGACGATCCCGTTGACGACAACGAGCGGAAGCGAAACCAAGTTATTACGAATATTCAGAATAACCGGAACCCGTTCGTCGACTACCCGCAGCTGGTCGATCGCATCGACAATTTTTAGATCGAGCCCTACTTGGTGTTTGTCATCTGGGAGGCAGGCATTTCGTGCTCCACCCCTGCTGCCGCTCCGAAGTAGACCATGAAGGCGATCATCGCCCCCAATGCCAACAGACCGACCACCGCGAATACTACCTTGCGACGACGGTCGGCTTCGAAGACACCCGCGAATTCATCTTGGATTTCGTTCGTGCTCATAGCGTCCCTCCTGATAGCGTCTGCTTAATCGCACTTACTATCATTGAGGTAACGCTTGAAAAACGCCCTTTATTTCAGCCCCTTAGGAAGCGGCTCAATTTTGTTCGAGATAAAGACACGATCGTGATTCGCCGCGCGAGCATCCGATGGCGGCAAACCTGAGCGCGGTGGCGGAGTCCGAATGACTCACGACCCAAGTGCATGCGCCTGAATCGCCATAGCTGCAGTTCACCCTGGACGCCAATTCGACGACACGCTCCGGAACATGCGCGGTCATGGCCATGGCCGATGACAAACATATCGCGGCGAGCAAGTGCACTTTATGCGGGGCCTCTGCCACGGACGCGAAAAATAGAGCGCCAAAAAGAGCGGTCAAAATCGCCACCGCACCATCAAGCGCTGGTTGACCTGATGTCTGAGCGATCATCAGAAATCCAATCACCAACGCGTGACCAGACGCAAAAGCGAGGAAAAAATTCCTTCGTTGCGAGTGCATCGCCAGACCTCCAACTCTTAGTATGGTCTAAGAATGCGACAAATCGAGCCTAATTACAAATAGAGGCGCCCCCAGAGTCGGCGGCTTCTGCGTCTGGCAGGCGGTGGACCCCACTGTTACACTTCGGGCCATCTCGAAAAGGAGTCCGGATTGGAGCACAAATTTCAGATCAACTTGGGAGGTATCATCGACCTCCTCTCGAACCACCTCTACAGCAGTCCAGGTGTGTATTTGAGGGAGTTGCTGCAAAATGGCGTCGATGCGATTCGGGCGCGCCAACACGTTGATGCTGACCATGTCGGACACCTTCGCCTGGAATTAGGCATGACCGATGACGGGCAGCCGCGCCTCGTCTTTCAGGACAACGGCATCGGGCTGACCGAGGAAGAAACCCACCGCTTCTTGGCCACCATCGGCGAGTCGAGCAAACGCGGCGTAGAGGCTCAACGCGCGGACTTCATCGGCCAATTCGGGATTGGCTTGCTCTCGTGTTTCATCGTTTCCGAAGAAATTGTGATGGTGACACGCTCCGCGACTTCCCCCGAATACGCGATCGAGTGGAAGGGCCGCGCGGACGGCACCTATACCGTGCTGCAAAAGCCCGGGGACACCGCACCGATCGGAACGACCGTATTTCTACGCTGCAAACAGGGTTCCGAAGAGTGGTTCGAAGCTGACCGCATCGAAGAATTGGTGCGAAAATTCGGAGGATTACTTCCCTACCAAATCGACTTCGTGACCGCGGAGGGGACGATCCAGGTCAACGATCAAGACGTTCCATGGCGGAAATCCTACGATTCGCGCTCTCAAGAATGGAGCGCGCTGATGGATTTTGGGCGGCGCATGTTCAATCAAGACTTCTTTGATTGCATCCCACTGCGCAGTGAAGTCGGCCAGGTCACTGGCGCAGCGTATATTCTGTCGTATTCGCCAAACCCGACGGCCAAGCGGGCACATCGTGTCTATTTGAAGAATATGCTGCTCTCAGAGGAGTCGGATAATTTGCTGCCGTCGTGGGCGTTTTTTGTGACGTGTGTGGTGAATACGAACACGTTGCGGCCCGTGGCTTCACGCGAGTCGTTTTACGAAGACGAGACCCTGCAGCAGACCCGCGAAGCGCTGGGTGATGCCTTGCGCGACTATTTGATTCGCCTGCGAAAACACGACCCGGATCGCCTGCAAGCCTTGATTACGCTGCATTATCGAGCGATCAAAGCGCTGGCCACCCACGACGATGAATTCTACCAAATCATCATCGATGTATTGCCCTTCGAGACCTCACTGGGTCGCATGTCGATGGGCGATTTCAGGAATCGCTATTCCCCGATTCGTTACGTGACTTCCGTGGATACGTTCCGACAAATTGCTCAAGTCGCGGCGAGTCAGGGCCTGGGCATCATCAATGCGGGTTATTCTTTTGATGTCGATTTGATCGAAAAATTACC
>JBFFMO010000522.1:0-4095 GCA_041554035.1 Allomicrovenator sp.
ATTACGCGGAAAAGCGGGCAAAATTTCGTTGCGGATCGGCGATGAGGCTCCTCGCGAAATCGAAATTCCAGCAACGATCAAGGTGGCCGCTGGGACCCAGATCTTGGAATTTTCGGCGCCGGGGTTCGCCACGCAGCGCGTCGAACTTGATATCGAAGAAAATCAAACGCTGGCCACCGACGTGGTCTTGGAGCGCCAACGCGGCTCGGTGATCGTTCAGTCGTCCGAGGCGAATTCGGCGGTCCTATTGGACGGCGAGGTCGTGGGATTCACGCCAGCCGTGATCGCGGCCACCGTTGGCGTGCACGAGCTCAAGATTCGCTCACAGGGATTCGAAGGATTCACTCAAGAGATTACGGTTGAATCGGACGGACGACTCGAAGTCACTGCGAATTTGAGCCCGGTCACAGAGGTCGCATCGGCCTCACGTGTCGCTGAACGTGTGAAAGACGCGCCGGCCTCAGTGTCGTTGATTTCAGCTCGCGAGATCGAAGCCTTTGCGTACACCGGAACCGCCGACGCGTTGGCTGGATCGCCCGGCCTCTTTTATTCGAATGACCGCGTTTACGACACGATTGGAACCCGTGGATACGGACCTCAGGGAACGTACGGAAATCGCGTTGTGGTGCAAATCGATGGCCACACGATGAACGATTCGTGGGTGGATGCTTCGTACCATCAGTTCGAACTTCTATCAGACATCTACGGGCTCGATCGCCTGGAATTGGTCAAGGGGCCGAACTCGGTTCTCTACGGTTCGGGTGCTTTTCAGGGGGTTATCGGTCTGGTTTCGCCAGAGCTCGACGACCCCTACGCCACGTCCAGAGTCGGTGTGGGCGGCGTTTCCTCGAATGGAGCACGGGCCTATGCGCATATCCGAGAACCCTTCGAAAACGGTGGCGTCAGCGTATCGGCTGGCTTTACGGGTTCGCCCGGGCTGGATGTGTTTTCTGAATCTCGAGTGGGTTCAGCTGAAGCCCCCGATGGTTTTGCGCGCGGTCTAGGCGGCTTTGAGACCTACACCTTGCGGGGAAGCGCGCAATGGGGAAACCTGAAGCTACTCACCCATTTTAATACTCGGGACCAGCAATCGCCCCTCGGCGCGTTTTCGACTATTTTTGGCGACGATCGTTCACGCGAACAAGACAGTCGCGGTTTTGCGGACCTTCGCCACAAGATTGGCCTCTCAGACAGCGTGGAACTCGAGACCCGCGCCATGCTTGATTATTACGGCTACGAGGGTGATTTCGTCTATGAACCTGCGGACGGTGGACTGCTCAAAGACCGGTTCACGGGCGTATGGGTGACCGGCGAAGTTCGATTGAACCTCCGCCCCTTTGAGGGCGCACTTTGGTCGGTCTCTGCCGAACTCGCCCGTCACATGAAACACGACCTGACCAGTGAAGACGAAGTTGACGGACAATTGCTTGATATCAAGACACCGTTTTGGAAGACCTCAGCAGCCGTCACCCTCAGGCAGAATTTTAACGATTACGTCTCTCTTTGGGCCGGCGCGCGTTACGACTTGTGGCTCTTTGACTCTCTGGGGACCGCCGGCAATTCCGACGCGAAACAGATTTCCAACGTGAACCCTCGTGTTGCGCTTATCGTTCACCCTTGGGAGACCGGCACGGTCAAGACCATGTTGGGTCGTGGTTTCCGCGCTCCCTCGGTTTACGAATTGACCTATCGTTCGATCACGCAAATTGCGGCGCCAGACCTTGAGCCGGAAACGATTTACTCTGGTGAAATCGAGTTTTCGGAGGAACTCCCCGAGGGTTTCACAGCTTCGACGAATATCTATGTCAATCGCATCGGTAACCGCATTGAGCGCACAGGAAGTGAGACTGAGGTCGACCCGCTGAAATTCGCGAATATCGATGGGGAATTATGGACTGCAGGCACCGAATTCGAAATTCGTCGGTCGTTTTTGCGAGGGTGGATGGCGAGCGCTCAGTATTCGCTGCAGACCACGCGCGAAGGGGATATCGGCGATTTGTTTTCATCGCGCGGTGAAATCGAGAATTCTCCGACTCATCTCGCGGCCATGAAATTGGCGGTACCAGCGGTCGAGCGCTACCTGATTGTTGCCAATCGCGTTCGGCTTGAGGTCGGTCGATTGGACCGCACCGGCGCCGAAATCGACCCCGCAGTCCTATGGGATATCGTTTTTTCGGGCGCGTTCAAGTCGATTCCGGTGCGTTACGCGATGCGCGTGCAAAACGCATTGGATTGGCGCTTCGCGAATCCGGGAGACGACGATCTTCAAGACGTACGGATCCCCCAGCCAGGTCGAACATTCATTCTGGATTTGGCCGCAGAATTCTAGGTCATTTGTGATTGGTGCGCGGACATCCTGCCCTCCTGAACCCCGACCTCCTGAAACCCGACGGCGAACCAAATCGCAATGCCAGACTGGAGCCTAGCGCACCGGTCGCAGACGCCGCCCCGTGCTGGTATTGCCTAGGCTTCAGGTCGCTTGGCATACGCCGCGTCGAAAGCATCTTCGAGCCCTCGGTGGGTTCCGCGAAGTCCATCGACCACCAATTTGGCCCAATCAAAATATTCCTGGCGGCGTTGAAGTGACCATCCCGCCGGCGATGCCGTCGCCATATCACGCACGTTCGCGATCTTGTCGGCCAGCTTGACCAGCTTGGCTTCAGGCGTCAGGTGCGCCGCATGGTCGATCTGAGCCTGCTTACGCGCGTGTTTTTCCAGCAGCTTGTCGTCGGTCACCTCGCCGACAATTGAAGCCACTTTTTCCCCAAAGGCGTCTGCGAGTTCTTCGTACGTGGTTTCCGTGTCTTCAATCGTGTCATGAAGCAGCGCAGCCGAAAGCACGTTGTTGTCGTGCACGTCGGCCTCTTGGACCAAGATTCGGACAAGCTGAATGGGATGATTGATGTAAGGCGAGGCCCCCTCATCTTTTCTGCGTTGATCTCGATGTTTATGCGCTGCGAATTCAAGCGCGACGATAAAGTCTTGGAATTCTGTAGGATTCATTTTCGTCTATTCCGAATGAGGCCCTCTTGGGCTGTAGTGGCCACCAGCCTACCATCCTGAGTGAAGAAACGTCCTCTGGCCAAAGCACGGCCGCCGCTGGCGGATGGGCTTTCGACGACATGAAGCAACCACTCGTCCATCCGAAACGGGCGATGAAACCACATGGCGTGGTCCAGGCTGGCGACCTGCATTCCAGGCGTAAGCCACGTGACGCCGTGGGGATTCATGGCGGTGGCCAAGAAGTTGAAGTCCGAAGCGTACGCCATTAAATAACGATGCATCGAAGGTTCGTCAGGAAGTGCGCCGCTGGCGCGGTACCACGCCGCACTTTGCGGCGGTCGGATATCGGGCCGAAGGTGATTCACCGGTTGTACGGGTCGAATTTCGATCGGGGAATCGGCGGTGAATCGTTCCCGCAACGGTGACGGGATCCGGTCGGCAAATTTGCGCGCCAGCTCGACCTGAGACGCAAGCCCTTCTGGACCCGGGAGGTCGGGCATTTTGTCGGCGTGGTCGAATCCGGCCTCTTCGGCTTGGAATGATGCCGACATGCTGAAGATGGCTTGGCCGTTCTGGATCGCTTTGACACGACGCGTCGTAAACGACCCGCCGTCTCGAATGCGATCGACGTCGTAAACGATGGGCTTGTCGACCTTTCCGGTCAGCAGGAAATACCCATGGAAGGAATGAACACTGCGATCGGCCGGCACCGTCTGGGCGGCAGCCGAGAGCGCTTGTCCCAGCACTTGGCCTCCAAAAACCTGTCCCCAACCCAAATCTTGCGATTGGCCACGAAAGAGATTTTCTTCGATTCGCTCAAGGGCGAGCAGTGAGACCAGTTGATCGAGGACTTCCATAGCGGCTCCGTGAAAATGACGCTGCATGGATGAGCAGAACGGCGCCTGGTTTCATAAAGGAGAGCAAACGTCTCCGCCGCAAACGTCGATGACTTCGCCGCCGGACTCAAAGAAGTGAATCATTTGCTCATTATGATTGTCTTCGCGGCGCGGAAGGCTATGCGGATCAAAACAGCATGAACCCGAGCAACATGAGTACGCCGTGCCGTCGACATCCCGGTCGGCCGGGCACTCG
>JBFFMO010000523.1:0-4094 GCA_041554035.1 Allomicrovenator sp.
AAATCCGGCCTCATACACTTCGGTTTTAAACGGAATTTCGGTGACGCCAGGTTCCAATTCCAAAGTCTGGTTTCCGTCCTTGTAATCGTTCTGCCAGAGCTGCAGATCGACGCTCACCTTATGATTGGTAAATACCCGTGCGATCATCGTGAACGGCTCCCCTACTTTTAGTTCGTCGGGAAACTGCATCCCGCGAACCAAGACTTCGGGGCGAGCTTCAAATGGGATTTCGCGATTATGAACGCGAATGCCAAAGGCTCGGGCGCGAATGGCCTCACCAAGCAGGTCCCCGCGCGTTTGATTTCCGTCGCTGACCAAAACGATGCGTTTCAGGTGATCTTGGGGAAAGAGACCGTAGGCCATCCGAAGAGCCGATGAGGCATCGGTGACCAATTGTTCTTGTTCGCTGGGGCGTGGAATCGAGACCAGAGTTCCGGCTTCTGAAAGCGGTACCGCGTAGGGACGATCGGCAAACGCGACAACCTGCACCTCGTCATCGGGACGTTTTGCCGCCACCGCTGCATTCACTTCAATCACGGCCTTTGTCAGCACCTCGTCAGGGACCGAGGCCGACGTATCGATCACAAAAATCGTCGATATTCTCGAGTCAAACGAGGTCAGCACCACCTGCACCAAGGCTCCCACGAGCGCCGTCAGGACCAGTATCCGCAGCACGGCGTTGATGACCTGTTGGTAGGTCGGCAGGTCCGAGAGACTCCACCGCTGCAACAAAACGATCAGCGGCAATCCCATCAAGAGCATGAAGAATTGGGGAGCAAGAATCTCGCCCTGCCTTCCCATGACCTCAAATGAAATCACGTCGGCTTCGGGCGCGATCACAAACGTGAAAACACTCCAACCAAGCGCAAGCCAAACAGCTGCGAGCCCACCCCAGAATGCGACTTCCTTAAAACGATGCATCAGACAGTCCACCGTCGGTTGTAACTCAACCACTCAAAAACCAACAAAACCATCGCCAGCAAGAGGGCCCAGATCCACAGTTCGTGGCGGTCAAAAACAAGTGAAGACGTGTCGTTGACCACGACTTGATCGACAGCCTCAATTTTGACGGGGGCGATCGCGGACTCATCCGAATTGGAGAGGTTTCCGGCAATGATCTTGCGCAAACCCTCGCCGTTCAATTCGTAGAAACCCGCAAGGTCGCCGTAAACAACGGCCTTGCCCTCGAACACCTTTGCCTCTTGAGATGTTCCGTCGGGCCGAGTGATTTTGATGTCTTCCAGGCCGGAACCCACGGGCACTGGCCACGCTTCGCCCGTTGCGTAGGACTCCACCAGAGTCGAATCATCGAGCGAGAAATAGTCGATCACGTTCAGCAAAAACACGGGAAACGCGACCCTCAGCGGGAAGTCGCTCGCGCGAATATCGAAGGCAAGTCCCACGATCGAACGGCCCTTCGCTTTGCGCGTGGCCACGATCGCTGCGCCATCAATGGAGGTCGCCACGGACTCATCTCCCGAATCAAGACGCCAGCGTTGCGCGACTCCAATATTGAGATCTTTGAGCGAAATCCACCGCATCAAGGGATGCGAGCGGCGTACCTGGGTGATGATGGGATCCTTTTCGTCGCCCCGTGACTCCCACGGCGACGATTCGCCCTGCGGATCGATGAACAAGAAATTGCCTTCCGGAAGCACGGCTGGCGCAAATCGATCGAAGATCGTCACATCGGTTTCTGCCGCGGGATCGTAGGCCGTTGGCGCCACGGTCGTCAGGTCGATGTTCTGATTCAAAAGGAGCGGCCCCTCAAGGTAGAGATTTCCCTCTGAAACGAGGAGGACTCGCGTTTTGCCCAACTCGGGAAGGAGCGCGTAAGCGCGATCGTCTAAAGGAAATACGTCGCGGGCATCGGTGGTCTTGAGGCGGACACGAGCCTCGAGTCGCTCTCCAGAAACGGCCTGACTTGGGTAGAATTGCTGAAAGGTCTGTCGCGCCTGCAAAGTCATCGGCTTGGCGTCGACCAATCGACCGTCAGCCCAGATCTCGACCTCGGCCTCTACGGGGCGGTCGAAGAAGCTCTCCACCCGCACAAAAAGCTCGTAATCAAGCTTATTAGCCAGATACCGGCGGACGTTGAAACCGGTGACCGCGAGGTTGCCCGAACTCTCGCCGACCACCAGATGGCGAACCGTGGTCGTTTTTGCGAACTCAACCGAGTTCACCAACGGGTCGAAACCCGCACCGTCACTGATGATGACGAGCTCTCCGCGCTTCTTGTCGCGCAAGGAGTCTGCCGCAAAAGTCAGTGCTTCGCTGTAGGCCGTGCCTGTGGCGAGCACGGTCATGGAGTGGAGGGCTGCCTCCAAGATGGCGGGTTCGCCCACAAATGGGCTCAAGGGCATGAGCTGGTCACCAAAGGTCACCAGCATGACTCGATCCTCAGGGCCCACCGTCTTCAAAACCTCTTGGGCCTTTTGTTTGCCGAGTTCCAGTCGACTCACCGCCCCACTGACATCGGTCGACGCCATCGAAGCAGAGGTGTCGATCAACAACACGATATGCCGGCCTTCCACGACCTCTTTCTCGAGATGAGGGTCGCCCAGAGCAAATCCGAGCAACGCCACCAAAAGCAAATGCAGCAACCACGAAAGAAAGCGTCGAAGGCGCTTCCAAAGGTCGGTCGCGTGTTTCCTGTCCGAAAGTACCTGTTGCCACAACGGGGCGAAGGGCACCTGAATACGTCGCTTTCGCAGCTTCAGGACATAGAGCACCGTCACCGCGAGGGCGCAAAGCACCATCAGGGTCGATAAAGTGCTCCAATCAAGTCCAGTAAATTGCACGAGTCTTTCCGTTAATCGAGGAATCCGCCGGCGCGGAAAATCCGCAGAATTAATTCATCAAAAGGCGTCTGGATCGGTGCTTTGAAATACAGAATTTGCCGCTTCACGCAGTAATCCTCAATATTTGAGCACATTTTTTCGAACGCCTTTATGTACTCTTTTTTAAGTCCTGGAGTGACCGTGATATCGGTCACCATCCCGGTCTCACAGTCCACCAATTGCAGGTCACCCAAAATCTTGGGATCAAGCTCCCTCTCGTCGATCGTCTGAATCACCAGAGGTTCGAAGCGGTGATAACGTAAAAGGTTCAAGCCTTCTTCGAATCCAGCGGGATCGTAGAAGTCGCTGATGACGACGGCAATTCCCCGTCGTTTATTTTGAGAAACAAAGGTCTTAAACGCGTCTTGGAGGCTTGTTTGTTTTCCGGACTCAAGGCCATTCAAAAACTCAAATACTTTGAAAATTTGCGCTTTGCCTCGTGAAGGCGGCAAACGGCCGTCAAGACCCGAAGAAAACGGAATGATGCTGATTCGGTCAAAATTCGAAAGCCCGATATACGCCAATGCGGCTGCGAGTTGACGCGCATAATTCCATTTACTGGGCGTGCCCAACGACATGGAGCGGCTCGAATCGACCAAAAAATAGATGTAGAGATCTTCCTCTTCCTCAAAAAGCTTGAGAAAGAGTTTTTCGGTGCGTCCGAAGATTTTCCAGTCGATATTTCGAAGGTCGTCGCCAGGCGAGTAACTTCGAAAATCCGCGAACTCAAGCCCGCTACCTACAATGCGTTTCTTGCGTTCAGCACGTTGAGCGCCAGCCGCAATTTTTCGCGAAATAATGTAGAGATATTCGAGGTTTTTTAGAAAAGCTTCATCGAATTTTTCGAGTTCCGCCATGTTTAGGACTTCACGTTTTCGGGCGTTTTTTCGATAATTTTCTGGATGATGTCGTCGGTTTGAATCCCTTCGGCTTCGCCCTCAAAATTCAGGATAATGCGATGGCGAAAAGCCGCCGCCGCTGACTTGCGAATATCTGCCGACGAGACATTAAATCGTCCGTCGATCAGTGCAGAGACTTTCGCCGCGATGAGCACCGCCTGTGCGCCGCGCGGAGAAGAACCAAAACGCACGAAGCGTTTGGTGATATCGGGCGCTCCTGGATGCTCAGGATGAGTCGCCTGCAAAAGCCGTAGAGCATAATCTTGGACGTGTCGGGCTACCGGCACGTCGCGGGCAAAGGCTTTCATCTCAAGCAATCGCGGGCGTCCAAGGACCTCTTGAACCACAGGTTGTT
>JBFFMO010000524.1:0-4083 GCA_041554035.1 Allomicrovenator sp.
AGACGAAGCCGGCGCGACCGCGACGGAGTACATCGTACTCCTCATCCTCATCGCCTGTTTTATCATCCTCGTCGTCAAACAATTCGGCCAAACCATCTCAGAAAAATTCGGCTGGGCCGACGAGCGGGTCACCAAATTCGTTGTATTTTAGGACCCGCATGAATTCGAAACTCACGTCATTTGTACTTGGCCTCACGCTTCTTTCGGGGGCTTCGGCTTTCGCTGCCAACGGCGGTGTTTCGGAGCCCTGCGCCTCGTCGGCAGAATGCAGCACGGGATTGACGTGCGTGGCCGACAATTGCCTGCAGGCCGGGCGAATGACCGTCACGCTCTCATGGCAGGCCGACACGGACCTCGATATCCAGCTTCAACTGCCCGACGGGACCCTCCTGTCATCGGCTCTTGATGCGACGATCGCAGCACAGGGCGGGCGCATCACACGCGATGAGTGTTATCGCGAAGAAGAGTGTGTGGACGGTGCGACGCATGCCCACGTGGAGCATATCGTTTGGCCCTACGACAAGAAACCCCCTGAAGGCACCTATAATGTCTGGGTCGAAAATCATAACGGCAAGGCTGCCGCCAATTACGAAGTCGACGTCAGAATGCAGGGCGCTACGGAACACCTCGAAGGTTCGGTAGCGGGAACGGAAAAAGCCCTGAGCGCACGCGGCGCCTTCATCGTCGACAAGATCGTATGTGACCTCGACACCGACGAAGATGGGCTGTGTGACGCGTGGGAGACCGACGGCATCGACGTCGACGAAGATGGCATAATCGACCTCGACTTGAAGGCACTTGGCGCCGATCCCATGAAGAAGGACCTGTTTGTCGAAATCGACCGGTGGCAAGGCCAAAAGGTCTTTGGGCTGGGCAACGTGGTCGCCGCCTTCGCCAAGGCCCCGGTCAAGAATCCGGACGGAACCAGCGGAATCAACCTGCACCTGTTGATTGACGAAGAAATCGACCAGGTGGACGGCGTTGTTTTGGGCGAAAAGGCCGAGTTGGACTACGCCGATTTCGACCTGACCAAATACGGCACCAAATCGGTGACCTCCTCGACCACCTCATGTGAAAAAGGCTGGTTCGGAACCAAAGAAGATCGCGCCTCGGAGAACTGCAGAAACATCATGATGGCAAAACGTCAGGTGTATCGATACTCCGTGTACGTCTACAGCCGTACTGGGACCACGAGCGGTGGCGTGGCCGAACATCCGGGAGACGATTTCATCATTTCTTTGGGCGTGTGGGAGACGCAAAACACGCAGGCCAACCAAGAAGGCACCTTCATGCATGAACTCGGGCATAACCTGAGTCTGGGCCACGGAGGCCACGACAATGTAAATAGGAAGCCCAATTACCTGTCGATCATGAACTACTTCTACACCAACCCCAACGCCTATGCCGGACGTCCATTGGACTTCTCGCGGTGGAGTCTGCCCGAACTCGTTGAGTCGGCCCTGGACGAGAGCAAGGGACTTCAGGGACCGGCTTCGTGGAAACAGGTGATTTTTCGCACGGGCGAAGTCGACGTCGTCACACGCAATAATGCCAGCGAGTCCATGGACTGGAATCAGAATGGAAGTGTTGAAGGCGTGATTGCGACCACAGACATCAATGGTGATGCTGCAACGACGCTTGAGTCCCATCACGATTGGGACAATGTGCTTCTCGCATTCCAAGGGCATCCCTCATCCGTCACGGGTTTCGGACCCGACGAACCCGTGAGTGACGACGGTGAGCTGACCCTCGAAGACGCTCTTGCTCTGGGAGCCGCCTCAGATTCGGATACTGACGGCATCAATAATGCCGAGGATAACTGCCCGTTGGACATCAATGAAGACCAGGCGGATCGCGATCAAGACAACGTAGGCGATGCCTGCGATGAATGTCCCGAGACCGCTGCTCCTGGCCTGACCAACGGCTGCCCCGAAGGCATCAATGCGGACCCCAATGCTCCAGGCACCGATAACTCCACGGGTTCGTCGACCGACGACGAAGATGTGACGCCGACCTTTGTCGCCCCAGCCGACGAGGGATGTTCTTCCACAGACGCAGAGCCGACCGGCTTGGTCTGGGGACTGATGGCGTTGGGGTTCATGGCCCTCATGCGTCGCCGAAAGTAGGGTCTGTTGACCGGGTCTGTTGACCCCATGCGAGTCGAGATTAGAAGTGGCTTTGCCCCAGTGTTTTAGACAAGTTATCGAATTCGCAACAAATTTTTGAAATGTCCGATAACCGTGTAGGTGCAAGTGAGCCGGTGGACCACATGGTCCGACACTTGCAATCGATTGATCACGACATCGGAGGCAACATGACGAAAATTCACACGCTGATTCAGACCTTTCACGAAGATGAAAGTGGTGCAACCGCGACCGAGTATATCATTTTGCTGATTCTGGTGGCGTGCTTCGTGATTTCGGCCGTCAAATTCTATGGGCAAACCGTGTCCGAGAAATACGGCTGGGCCGATGAACGAGTCGCTAAATTTGTTACGTTATAAAGGACCTTATATGAAATCGAAGATCTGTATGTTGGCTCTTGGGTTGTCGATCTTTTCAGGTGGCTCGGCCTTCGCTGCAAGCGGCGTCTCCGAAGCGTGTGATGGCGAATCCACGTGTGATACCGGACTGACCTGCATCGCAAATAACTGCCTGCAAAATGGCCGCGTCACGGTCACCCTGTCCTGGCAGGCTGACACCGACCTCGATATTCGCCTGCAATTGCCCGACGGGACGATCTTGTCGCCTTCGCTGGATCACACCACGACGGCTCAGGGTGGCCGCCTCACTCGCGATGAATGTTATCGGGAAGAAGACTGCGTTGACGGTGCGACCCACCCCCATGTGGAGCACGTGGTCTGGGCCTACGACAAAAAAGAGCCTGAGGGCAAATATCTGGTCTGGGTCCAAAACCACAGCGGGAAGGCTGCGGCCACATTTGCCGTAGACGTTCATAAGTCAGACGGGCAAACCGAAAAGCTCGAAGGTTCGGTCGATGGCACCGAACTGGCAGAGAGTGCCAAGCTTGAGTTCACGATTGGGAAAACGATTTGTGAAGTCGACACCGACGAAGACGGCCTCTGTGATGCCTGGGAAACCGATGGCATTGATATCGACGAAGACGGAGTCATCGACCTCGATCTGAAGGCCCTTGGCGCCGATCCGATGAAAAAGGACCTCTTTGTCGAAGTGGATCGCTGGAAAGACCAGACGACCTTCGGATTGGGCGGAGTCGTCGCGGCGTTTGCCAAAGCACCTGTCAAAAACCCTGATGGGACGACCGGCATCAAGATGCATATCTTGGTCGATGAGGAAGTCACTTCAGTTGCCGGAACGGCTCTGACGGGCACCGATGAACTTGAACCGGCCGATTTTGACCTCACAAAATTTGGCACAAAGACCGTCACCGCCACCACGACTTCCTGCGAAGGTAAGGGGTGGTTTGGAACTCAAGCGGATCGTGATTCCGATAATTGCGAAAATATCATTCAGGCAAAACGACTGGTTTACCGATATGCGCTCAATGTGTGGGCGATGGTGGGAACGGGTTCTTCGGGACGTGGAGAGCTCCCAGGCAACGATTTCATCGTGTCGGTGGGGTCTTGGGGCAAACATAATAATCAGAGCATTCAGTCGGGCACGTTCATGCACGAGCTTGGGCATACTCTGAACTTGCGACATGGCGGTGCGGACAACACCCACCGAAAGCCCAATTTCCTCTCGGTCATGAGCTATAATTACCAGTTTGACCTTGGTTACGCTGGACGCCCGCTTGACTACTCCCGTTGGACCTTGGCTGCGCTCAACGAAAGCTCACTTGATGAATCCCTTGGAATTCAGGGTCCCGCCACGTGGGAACAGGTGATTTTCCAATCGGGCGGCAAGGACGTGGTCACCGATACGGATGCGAGCCAGGGTATCGACTGGGACCAGAACACGACCCTCGATGAAGACGCGAAGGCTCTCGATGTCAATAACGACGGCGCTCGAGCGGTGCTTCAATCCCACCTTGATTGGGATAATATCCTGATCGCGTTTCAGAATTTGGCATCGGCTCAAAGTGGATTTGGCGACAGCCTCC
>JBFFMO010000525.1:0-4082 GCA_041554035.1 Allomicrovenator sp.
CCGATCGAAGGCGCCTGGATCAAGGGGCTTGATATGCTGGTTGATCGCGCCTATGTATTCACTCCCTTCTGGGGGGAGACTGGCGACACAGCTTTACGCACCGCCCTTGAGACCGTCCTGATCGATCCCAGTGCAGACGTAGCCGAAGTCATGAATCAAATGACTGAACTCAAGACCAATCATGGTGAGCCTGGATATCTGGCTCCCTTCCAACAATTCCTTCGATCTAAGGGATTGACGCAACAAAGTTGGGCCGACGTTTACAACGATTGGAACGACGAAATGCAGGCTGATGCAGGACTCGCCGCCAAATTCCACGGTTATATGGCGCAGGTTCGAAACCGCGAAATGATCTCGAAACAGCCCAATGTTTCGGGCGAATCGATGGAAGGTGTTTCGCTGGAGTCGTACGCAAAAATCAGCGCCCAGATTCAGACCGGAGCCGTCGTCGAGCAGTTGATCGCGGCCGAGGGCATCTCGATGGACCAATGGCAGCGCGGCCAGGCGGCTTGGGGAACCAAGATGAGCCAGTGCAGCCCGACAGATCCCATCATCCTGCAGTTTGGACAGCTCTACCAAAAATGGTCTCCCAATCACCAAGCCTCGATGGAAGCTGCGACCGAGCGAGTTCTTTCGGATGCCGCTGACAAGGAAGGCCGAGGCGATGGCATGAGCAAAGAGCTCACCATGGACACCGCCGCAACGTTTTTTGACCATAAAGACGTTCGCGTCAGAGCCCGCGGAACTCGCGAGATGATTCGGATTTGGGAGCTGAACTGGAATGACCGCGATGCTCGAATGAAGAAGCTCACCCAGCGCGCATTCGACGAAGCCATTCGCATCCTCAACGAGGGCGCCGGTAACGATCGTCCCGGCCTGACTTCGCTTCAAGGCCCAGTGGATGCCGTTGAAATCCACGCATGGTCAGCCATGGCGGACCAAGAGGAAGCTCAACAGGGAACGACGGATTTGGTTCACGGACCGCTGAAAGATTTGGCAAATGAAGCGTTCATGACACCCCAGCAAAACGAGGCAGCTCAAAACGCTGTACGTAAGGCGATTGCGCGGTTGCAGCCCCGCGAGAAAATGGTTCAGCAGGCTTTTGCAGGCGCCACGGACGAGCTCAAGCGCGTGCAGCTGCGTTCACTCGTCGACGACTACCGCGAAACACTCTCGGACATGGCGGAAGCGCTTGAGGACTGGGACTACACCGGCCCTGAAGAATCGCAGGAGTCCTCCGCCTCAAGTTCATCATCGCCCTCCGCTTCGGCGCCGTCGTCTCAGGCGTCAGCTCCTTCAACTGCTCTCGCCAAGCCTCAAGCCGAGTCTGACTTCATGACCATGTTGAGGTCGCTTCCCATCATCGGGCAGATTCTGCGCGCGCTCGGTCTTTAGGCCGCACTCTTCCGCATCAGCGGATTCCCAACATTTTCAGCTCGCGTCAAACGCTGGATTTCCTAGACCCCCAGAATCTGGCGGACCAAGGATTCCAGTGACGCCAAACCGGCGGTTTTTCCCAACGCGATGGCTTCTTCGGACGGCACGCCTTTGCGCTCGGCCTGATAGAGCGCCCACGAGGCCCCTACGCGATTGGATGAGGCGCAATGCAGGTACACGGTCACCCCGGCGTCGAGCTGGGCGTCGTAGAGGTCGTACATTGCTTCACGGAAAGCAACGCTTTCGTAGTTCGCGCTGGCGGTGGGGTAACGGATAAAGGTGCCGCCCAAGCTGTCGATCAGGGCCGGTTCGTCAAAAGGATCTTCGGACACCGCGCGCAGCGAAATGATCGTGGCACCTGTCGCGATGATCTCGCGAACACGTTGTTCGCTGGGTTGACCGGCCGCGACCCATCCATAGAGGATATCGGCTTCGTTTCCGCCCGATGCCACCAGCGTTGGAAGGACCTCGGCATCGGCCGAGGCGTCGGCGTTGATCCCGGCATCGTCCTGTGCAACGTCACTTAACGCGCCAATATCGGGCTGATCGACTGAGCCGTCGTTATTCGAGACGTCGCTGGTCGAACCCGCGTCCACACACACGGATTGTCCGCATGCGGATATCACCTCATCCGTTGGATTGGCGTCATCGGAACAGGCAACCACGAACATCAAAAGCAAAACTGCGGTCCATTTCATCAAGTCCTCCTAGGGCTGAACACGCTGACCAGAGCCCTAAACAAAATCAACTACGACTTGAGCGCCGCAAAATAGTCGTCCCATTTCTGGTGTGGTCGTCCTCCAGCCGCTTCGTAATCGCTCGGGACGTCGAGTGCGCCCAAGCGGATGCCTTCGTAGATACCGGCAATAATCCCGCCCAAGAACGGACCAAGCTCTTTGGTGCGGTCTTCTTGGTACTCATCGACTGACATCGAACGGTAGGTAAGGTCTGTGCCGAAGGTCTGGTTCAAGTATTCCGTCAGCTGCGCCTGCGTGATGGGCTCGCCGTGCAGGTTGTAGGTCTGGCCGTTATGTTTTGTGTTGGTCAGCATTTCACCATACGCGTACGCCAATTCCTTGCGTGTCGTGTACCCACACTTCTGGTCGCCAGCGCAGTTCGAGACCTCGCCACGTTCCTTGTAGGTCTGAATATATTCGACGTCGGGCTCGATGTAGATGCCGTTGCGTCCGATGACCCACTCGAGCCCGCTGGCGCGAATATCGGCCTCGGTCTGTCGATTGCTTTGCACAACCGGCGAAAAACCTGTGCCTTTTTCGAGCCCTTGGATGCTGGTGTAAGCGATCTTTTGGGCGCCCGCCGACTTGGCGGCTTCGATCACGTTCCGGTGTTGCTGGATGCGCCTATCCGGAGCGGCCATGCCCGAAACAAGCAGGACGGCGTCAACGCCGGCCAGCGACGCCAAAAGCTGGTCGGGTTGGTCGTAGTCTCCCGGCCGAATCTCGATGCCAAGCCCCTCGGCGTTCTTTGGAGTGCGGGCCAGACCCACGACAGATTCAGCGCCATGTTGCGCCTTAAGCGCTTGGGCGATCTCGCCGCCCAAGTGTCCCGAAACGGCAGTAACTGCAATCTTCATCATCGTACCTTGCTTCATTCATCGTAGGTGAACACCCAACGCCAATTCATCGGCAAGGTTCGATGTGGCTCGCGGGTCTCAAGGTTCAGAAAAGGTCACTTTGGAAGCCGGGAAATTCAGGTAGAGCCACCAACCGGTACCCAGCGTCGGATGCATATCCATGTCAGAACCGCTGGCGCAATTGGTGCTGTGTCCGCGCAGGACAGACGCCATCGACGAACCACCCACAAGCGGAAGGTTGGCCGGAAGAATGATGGCCTCGGCGGTCGCCTGGGTCAGGAATCCTCGAATCAAACCATTGCTAAGGCCCGTCGCCGGAACGCCAACATAGCTCGCGCCGAATCGCGCGTCCTGCAGGCTCACAACGACGCCATTCAGATCCAGCGAAATGGTCTGGGCGTCGGTGGAAAAACAAGGCCCCGAGGGAGTCGCGATCGCAGGCGTGTAGGATGCGCGTGTCGTCCCAGCCACGACATCCAGGCATTTGCCCGTGCTCTGATTCGTGTACGTAAAGGGCACCGAAACAGCGCCAAGAGCCGGCTGGCACGACGTGGTGCCAAGCGGCGTGGTGCAATCACCCTCCAAAAAGTTCACGGTCCCGGTACTCGTCGCGCCCTGATTCAGCGGTCGGAAAACGGCGAGCAGGCTCAGGTCGAGCAGGCCGTCATTATCGCCGTCGGTCTGAACCGCATTTTGGAATTGGGGATTCACACCATCAATTCCGAACACTTGATTTGTGATGTCCTGACAACCCAAGACGCTGACGGTCGCAAACATATGCGGGTCGCGAACATCGATATCCGTGAGCAAAAACGCCGTGGGTGCGACGTTTCCGGTCAGCACACAGGCGTTGCACGCATCGTTTGGATCGTTGTTGCCATCATCGCAAGCCTCGCCGAGTTCTACGACCATATTGCCGCAAACTGGCGAGCAATCGGCGTCGTTCACGGCATTGCAGCCGGGCACGCAACATCCATCGGCTTGGCAACCAGTCTTTGCGGGATAGGTGCACGCTGCATTGCAGTTAGCGGCCGAGCCCGTGAGCACATCG
>JBFFMO010000526.1:0-4077 GCA_041554035.1 Allomicrovenator sp.
CTTACTTAGCGACAGCTGCAAGCATGTTTTGCGGGGCCATGCGGAGGCGATCCTTCCGATTCTCGTCGACGAATTGCGAGCCTCAGAAATTTGACGATTGGCCACCCGTCGGAAGGCGCGTGCCTCGGAAATCTGAGGCGACAATTTGTGTTCAATCTCCAAGTCGTTGTATAGGAAGGGGATTCTGTATGTCAGCAGGCTTGGCTCGGGTTCTGCAATAACTCCAGAACGTAACTTAATTTATTGAGGTTCCCATGAAATCCACATTGACCCGTTGTTTGGTAGTTGTTGCTTGTTGTTGGAGTGTTTCGGCTTCTGCCCAATCCGACCCGACGGAGCCCAGCACGTCGATTCCTCCTGATCAGGGCGAGTGTTCAGTCGATGCTGATTGCCCCACGAATTTCACGTGCGAGTCCGACGACTTTGAATCCTGCGCACCCTGTCCAGCCGACGGAACCGATTGTACTGTAACGTGTTCGGGCGGCTCTTACTCGTATTGCATGCCTCCTCCACCCACCCCTTGCTCGGCTGACTCGGATTGTGACGGTGGGGATGTTTGTGTTTCGTACACCTACGAGGCCTGCTCAGGGACGGCCGTGGATATCGCTTGCGCCGAAGGCGAGCCGTGCGAGATTCCGCCAGTCATGAACGAAGAGCCATCATGCGAAACCCAGACTGAGGCCTACTGTGTGCCACGCTATGTGGCGCCATGTCAGGCTGCCGCTGATTGTGGTCCTGGATTCACCTGCGAGGCCATCGAGTCATGCGCATGTTCATCCGGTGGTGCGGTCGGCTCGAATAACAGCACGGACCCTGAGCCGATGCCGGTCGATGATTGTAGTTGCGAGCCAAGTGGTGAGCAGTACTGCCAGGTGATCGTGGTCGAGTGCGACACTGATGCTGACTGTGCCCAGGACTTGGAGTGCATTTCAGGCCCCAGCTACGACACCCCAGTGGTTTCGCCGGATCCCGATGACGGTGGCGACGTGAACCCTTCGCCCGAGCCTGCGCCAGTGTCATACTGCCTGCCTACAGGCTACGGCTACTGGGGTGGAACCAATGGCGGTGACGTTGTTGCTCAGGAATCTGGCGTCAATGGTGACCTTTCGACCGCAGACCGCGTGTCTTGGGGATCAAACCCATCAGACGGTGGAAACGGCGGCAAAGGCTCGGCGGCAAGTTGCGCAACAATCGATGGCGATGCCGCCCTCTCGTTGCTTGGCTTGTTCGGCTTGGTTGGTTTCTTCCGACGTCGTCGCTAGAAACTTCGCCTAGACTTGAAAAAAGGTCCGCAATTGCGGGCCTTTTTTTTGCTTAAGTTGTAACGGAGATCAGCGGAAGAGGAGCAGGGCGATGCCACCCACGGCGGCTATTGCACCCACGACGGAACGAGTCGTCATGCGGTCTCCCGAAAAATAGTGCGCCATGGGCAGCACCCAGATCGGAGACGTTGCAGTCAAGGTCGCGGCGATCCCAGCGTAGGTGTATTTCAGCCCCGTATTCATGAGCCACACGCCCATGTAGGTGCCCAGAAAGAGCGCTGCGGAAAGCCGCAGAAACATGCGTCGATCGTGGAAAGGAACCCAGACGTCCTTCCATTGTGTGCGGGCACTCACCGTGACCATCAGACCAAGGCTGCCCGCGGCGAGTCGAACGATGCTGATTTCCAGTGAGCTCAACCCGCCGGCGCCGAGCTTGGTCAAAATCGATCCTCCGGCCTGACACACGATGGCGACCGCAATGAACGCCAGACCGGCGCCAAATGAACCGGTTTCTTGGGCTCGTGTCGTCTTGTCCAACACCACCCAGGCGACCCCTCCGACTGTGAGTAACATCGCGGCGAAGGTGATGAGGGTGACGGGCTCGTCCAGCGCCAAAGCCCCCATCAGAGCCGTGACAAAAGGAATCAAGGCCATGAAGAGCAGCGCTTTCCGAGCACCCAGTCGCGTTAATGCCGCGAAGTAGGCCGTGTCACCAATTGTGAATCCGATAAGTCCGCTGATCGCCAGATAGGTCAGCTCAAGCGGGGTTGAGCTCGCGCCAGTTGGGCCGATCACAAGCAGTGTTAGCGCCATCAATCCCAAAGCCGGGACGCATTTGAGCAAATTCAGCGCTGAAGGCCGAATCGACTTGCCGAGCCCGGCAAAGATGATGCTCGCGATGGCCCAAACAAGGGCCGCACCGAGTGAGGCGAGTTCGCCCATAGATGACCTCCGCCGAACAGATGCCCTTGGGGGCGTCGGGATGCGTTCAGAGGTGTTTCTTGAGCAATTCTCGAAGGAGCCGAGCATCTGCGGACCCGCCCGAGGCTTTCATCGTCTGACCGATGAAAAAGCCGAGCAGCGAGGTTTTGCCCTCGCGGTATGCAGCCAATTCCGTTGGGTTTTCAGCCATCACCTGGGTGATGATCTTCTCGAGCGCGCCGACATCGGAGACTTTGCGTAGGCCTTTGGCCTCGACAATCGTGTTCGGATCGCCGCCATGGGCAAGCATTTCCGCAAGGACTTCACGTGCCGCGGCAGTCGCAACTTGGTCGGTGGCCACCAGGTCAAGCAGGTCGGCAAACGCTTTGGGGCCAAATTTCAGGCTTCCAAGCACGTCGTCGTCGGTCACGAGGGGCAAAAGCTCGTTGACCACCCAAACGGCAACCAGTTTCGGGTCTTTGCCGTACACCAGGACCGATTCGAAATAGTCGCCTTTTGCCTGTTCACCGCTCAAAAGGTCGGCGTCGTCCTCCGAGAGGCCCAGCTTCAGATAGTGAACCATTCGAGCTGCGAGCTCGGGCGCTTCCTCGCGGGCTTTTTCTCGTTCGTACAAACGAGAGCGTTTCTGCGGCCGTTCTTTGGCGTCGTCGGCCTCTTTAGGCGCTTTGACCGGTTTGGGGGCCGGCTTCTCTTCGGTTTTTGCCACGGAACGCGCCCAGGAGTCCTTGAGCGTGACGGTTCGGTTGAAGACCAATGAATCCGAGGTCGAGTCGCTGTCCTTGCAGAAATATCCCTGGCGTTCGAACTGGTAGCGGTTTTCGTCGTCGTCCCGAACGCTGGGCTCGATAAAACCGTGAGCCACCGAAAGGGAGTCGGGATTCAGGCCCTCAAGAAAGTCGGCCGCTGCGTCTGGTTTTTCGTCGATGAAAAGCCGGTCGTAGAGGCGAACCTCGCAGGGGAGGCCGGCTGCCGCCGATACCCAGTGAATGGTTCCCTTGATCTTGCGTCCATCGGCCGAAGTCCCACCACGGGTCGCTGGGTCGTAGGTGCAGTGAAGCTCCGTGATAATTCCGTCTGCGTCGCGAATCGCCTCACCGCAGGTGATATAATAACCGTGTCGAAGTCGAACTTCGGCGCCCGGAGACAGCCTGTAATAGCCCTTCGGCGGGTTTTCTTCGAAGTCGGAGCGCTCGATGTAGAGCTCTCGCGAAAAGGGCAGCGGCCTTGAGCCTTCTTTGGGCACGTCGTGTGGCCAGTAGTCGGCCTCGAGGTCTTCCACGACGTCTTCGGGATAGTTCGTGAGGACGACTTTCAGTGGGTCCAGCACGCACATGACGCGCGGCGAGCGGTGATTCAAGTCATCACGAACGCAGAATTCAAGGAGGCTGACATCGACCGTGCTGTTGGCTTTGGCGACCCCGATGACCTCCGCAAAGTTGCGAATCGACTCGGGCGTGATGCCGCGCCGCCGCATGCCAGCGATTGTCGGCATGCGCGGATCGTCCCAACCATTGACGTGGCCATCCTTGACCAGCTGCAGCAGCTTGCGCTTCGACATGACCATATAGGTCAGGCTCAGCCGCGCGAATTCAATCTGCTTGGGTTTTGCAGGTACATCGGTGTGATTGATCACCCAATCGTAGAGTTCCCGGTTATTTTCGAATTCGAGCGTGCAAATCGAATGCGTGATGCCTTCGAACGCGTCCTCAAGAGCGTGCGCATAATCGTACATTGGATAGATGCACCACTTATCGCCCGTATTATGATGATGGGCGTGCTTGATGCGGTACATCAGCGGGTCACGCATCAGCATATTTGGCGATTCCATGTTGATTTTGGCGCGCAGCACCGCTGCGCCATCCTTGTATTCACC
>JBFFMO010000527.1:0-4076 GCA_041554035.1 Allomicrovenator sp.
CAAGACGGTCACCAAGATTTCGGCATTGGGCGAAGACTGCGCTGATAAGGACGGCGACGGGGTGGTCACGACCTCGACTGGAGCAACCGACATCAAACCTTGGGGCACAGACGACTGCGTCCTCTGGAACACCTCGTTGCCCAACGGTGGCATCATCCGCGCTGTGGCCGCACAGGACGCTCGGGCCAATGGCGACGCCGCGGCAGACATCAAACCTGCGGTATGGGTCGGTGGCTGGAGCGGTCGGGTCTGGAAGCTCGACTCAGATAACGGAAGCATTCTTATCGATACCGAGTCGCCCAACCCAACTTACGGTTTTGCACTCGATGGCGCTGGAAATCTGTGGATCTCAAGCCTCTCGAATATTCTGGGTCGCCTGGACACCAATCGTTGCGTCGATAACGCTTCGTGCATGGACGCCGTTTGTGACGGCGAAGGCGCCGGAGACGCATGCGTGAAACAACGAATCCCGATCGACCACACGAGTTACGGAATCACAGTCGACTTCAAACAGCGTGTCTGGATGGGCGGAAACCGCGTGCTTCGCTACGACCACAAGGCTGCCGCGGGCGCACGTCAAACTTACGTCGACCAGCTCTCCTTCGTTCACGGCATCGCTGCCGACGACAAGGGTTGGCTCTGGGGCGCAGGTTATGGTTCCGGCGTTTACAGAATCAATGCCGACAACCCAACCGAGAATATCGCCGTTCCCGGCACTCAGTTCAGCTCGAAGGGTGTCGCGATCGACTTGGACGGGAAAATTTGGTCCATCAATCAGGGCGAGTCGACAGCGACGGTCATCGTACCGGGCGCTGGGGTCAACGATAACCAGGTCACGACACCTGTCACCAATCTGGTCTCGCCCTACACCTACAGCGACATGACGGGAGCTCAGCTTCGTTTTGTGTCCAACGAACGTGGCTACTACCGTCGCATTTTTGAAGGCTGCCCCGAGGCAACCGGCGCACTTGAGACGGATTGGCAGGAGATTCGTTGGGACGTCCAAACACCTGGCGACTCGAGAGTGAACTTCCGAGCACGCGGTGCAAATTCACGAGCCGAACTGACCAACGCGCAATTCATCGACCTTGCGTCGGTGCCGCCTGACACCTCACCCTTCGACATGTCCGTGGCCCTTCAGGCCGCAGGCCTGCAAGGCATGAAGTTCATCGAGATTGAAGCAGCTCTTACCGCTGTTCGAGACGCAACCAACTCCGTATTTGCGCCGAAACTTAAGTCGATGGAAATCACCTACAGCTGCCCGATCATCATTCAATGACGCTGGCACGCATCTTCTGCAGTGAGCAGTGCTAGCAGTTTGATGAGTTGGAACGCAGGCCCTATGGAGGGTCGAACAAGAGGTAGTTTTCTGAGGGTCCACGAGCCCTATGGCTCGCTTGCGATAGGTCCGCGAGCCTTATGGCTCGCACGTGTTTGAATAATCGCAGGAATCACATGCAGGCCATAGGGCCTGCGCACCAAGCGCAGAATCACAGAGCACGCAATTGAGCCGAAAACGGCTCCCAATATTTCTCACGTCGCATGCAGGCCATAAAACCTGCGTACCCGTTACGGGTCGCAGCTGCCCCGCGGCTCGCTCACTCAGCCCAATGCATCAAGCGCGTGTTCCCATGCGTGACGCAAGACTTCCACTTCAACATTGAACCCCGGTCCGCGCAGGGTCGCCGAGTCATCCAACACACCCAGGCGCGTGATCGCAATGCCGTGCTTGGCGACGACTTCCGAGAATACTTTGACGTCAGATGGGCTAAGCGACACGACGATTCTGGACGCGGACTCACAAAATAACACCCGATCGATGGCATCAGGCGCGAGCAGCAGTTCCAAGCCAAGGCCGGGTGTGCCGTTCAGCAAACATTCCGAAATCGCCACACCGAGTCCACCCTCCGAACAATCGTGGGCGCTTCGGACCAGGCGCTTCGTGATCACTTCCCGCACCGCTTCCTGCAGACTGCGCTCAACACCGAGGTCGATCCTTGGCGGAAGGCCATTGATGCCCTGCCCCAACAGCCACTGCACTTCGGTGCCACCGATATCGGAGATATCGGTCGTGCCCAGGAGCCAGACTTCGTCTTGAACGCGCGCAAAACCCGCGCTCATGAAGTTTGGAGCATCCCCGCCCTCAAGCTTTCCGTCGAATACGCCAAGGGCAGCGACCGTGGGCGTGGGGTAAATGTCTTTATCAAACGACGCGTTATAAAGGCTGACATTGCCGCTCACGACTGGCGCATCAAGAGCCAAACATGCTTCGGCAAGTCCCTCAACGGCCTCTACAAATTCCCACATGATTTCTGGGTTGGTCGGGTCGCCAAAATTAAGGCAATCCGTGATGGCCAGCGGTTTAGCGCCCGAACAAGCCACGTTTCGAGTCGTCTCGGCGACAGCGTGTTTGGCGCCTTCGCGCGGATCCAAGAAAACGAAACGAGAATTGCAGTCCACAGATATCGCGATGGCGCGGTTTGATTGCGGTACACGCAATACAGCGGCGTCGCCCATGCCCGGCAATACCACGGTGCTGATTCCGACTTGATGGTCAAATTGTTCGAAGACCACGCGACGGGAACCGATATTCGGACTTCCCATCAACTCAACGAGCGCGGCCCCAACGTCGGCAATCACAGGCCAGGTCGCCTCGGCGACGTTTTCCAACCGCGCGGGTTTACGCTGTGGCCGATCATAAATAGGAGCCTCGGACGTCAGAAGCGAGATCGGCACGTTGCAGACACACTCACCTGCCTGCCAGACCTCGTAATTGCCCGTGTCCGTGACTTCACCGACCTGCCCCCACTCCAGCTCCCACTTATCAAAGACGCGGGCGACCTCGGCCTCTTGGCCTTCGGCGATGACAATCAGCATACGTTCCTGCGATTCGCTCAGCAGGACCTCGTACGCCGTCATGCCCTCTTCACGCTTGGGCACCTTGTCCACGTCGAGACGCAATCCCGTGCCACCCCGGTCAGCCATTTCGACCGACGAACTCGTGAGCCCAGCCGCACCCATGTCCTGAATGCCGACGATGGCGCCGGTTTTCATCAACTCAAGGCAGGCCTCAATCAGGAGTTTTTCGCGGAAGGGGTCGCCGACCTGAACGGTGGGCCGCTTCTCTTCGCTGCCTTCGCCGAACTGACCGCTTGCCATGGTCGCGCCATGGATTCCGTCGCGGCCCGTGCCAGCGCCGACGTAAAAAACCGGATTGCCGACACCGGTTGCAGCCCCCAAAAAGATCGCGTCTTGTTTGGCGATGCCCACAGTGAAGACATTCACCAGGATATTGCCGTTGTACGAGGCGTCGAAATAGATTTCACCGCCCACGGTCGGCACGCCCACACAGTTGCCATAGCCTGCAATGCCCGCCACCACGCCATGAAAAAGGTGAGGCGTTTTTTGGAAGTCCACGGCGCCAAAACGCAGCGAATTCATCGACGCGAGCGGACGCGCACCCATGGTGAAAACGTCTCGCAAAATGCCGCCCACACCCGTTGCCGCGCCCTGGTAAGGCTCGATGTAGCTTGGGTGATTATGGCTCTCCATCTTGAACACGGCCGCCAGACCGTCACCGATATCGACCGCTCCGGCATTTTCGCCAGGTCCCAGAACAACTTGTGGTCCGGTTGTTGGAAACTTTCGCAGGTGAATACGGCTCGATTTGTAGGAGCAATGTTCGCTCCACATCACGCTGAGCACGCCCATTTCGGTCCAGGTCGGTTCACGGCCTAACACCACGATCGCATGGTCGAATTCTTCGCCGCTCAAGCCGTGTTCCAGCGCTACGCGTTTCCAATCCATAATGTCACTCACGATGCTAGGTTCAGCGCGGCTTCAAAGAAGGCGCGACCGTCGGTATTTCCAAGGATGGCTTCGGAAGCCCGCTCGGGGTGCGGCATCATGCCAACGACATTTCCACGGATATTCGAGATACCCGCGATATTGCCCAGACTGCCATTAGGATTGCCCTGCTCAGTGGCCTCGCCAGTTGAGTCCACGTAACGAAGGACGACCTGGTCGTTGTCTTCGAGGCTCAAGAGCCCTTCAGCATCGATCGTGTAGTTGCCCTC
>JBFFMO010000528.1:0-4074 GCA_041554035.1 Allomicrovenator sp.
CCTCGAGCAGGATGCGCTCGGGGTTTTCGATCAATTCTTTGAGGCGGACCAGGAACGTTACGGCCTCTTTGCCGTCGATGATTCGGTGGTCGTAGGACAACGCCAGATACATCATGGGTCGAATTTCGATCTTACCGTCGACGACCATGGGGCGCTCGGTGATGTTATGCATCCCAAGAATACCCACCTGAGGCGGGTTCAAGATCGGCGTCGACATCATCGAACCGTAGATTCCACCATTCGAAATCGTGAACGTTCCACCGGTCAAGTTCTCCATGCTGAGCTTGTTGGTCACAGCGAGCTTGGCCAGACGGGTCAGCTCTTGCTCAGTCTCGGCAAAACCGAGGCGGTCGGCATGACGAATCACCGGAACAACAAGGCCTTTGCCACCACCCACGGCCACGCCGATATGGTAGAAATTCTTGTAGATGATCTCGTCGCCATCGATCTCGGAATTGACGGCCGGGAAAGCCTTCAATGATTCGACTGCAGCTTTGATGAAGAACGACATGAAGCCGAGCTTGATGCCGTACTTCTTAACGAAGCTATCCTGGTACTGCTTGCGCAACGCAATCACGGCACTCATGTCGACTTCATTAAATGTCGTGAGCATCGCCGCTGTTTGCTGCGCTTCGACGAGGCGACGTGCCACCGTTTGGCGAAGTCGTGTCATCTTCACGCGCTCGACAGGCTCATCGCCTTCCATCACTGCTGTCGTAGCAGGAGCTGAGGCTGGTTTGGCTTGAAGGTGGTCAAGGACATCACCTTTCAAAATACGGCCATTTGGACCGGTGCCACCAATCTTGCCTGGATCGAGCTTGTTTTCTTCGACAAGTCGAGCCACTGCAGGGCTTAGAGCCTTATCGTCTGCAGCAGCGGACGCTGCTGGAGCCGATGCTGCTGGCGTTGACGCTGCAGGGGCGGGAGCCGGAGCAGACGCAGTCGCAGCCGTCGCTGGTTTTGCACCAGGTTCGATCTCGGCAATCACATCACCGACGTTGACGGTATCTTCAGCCACCGCTTTGAGCGACTTGATGAAACCCGCTACAGGAGACGGAACGCTGACCGTAATCTTGTCCGTTTCAAGCTCAACGAGGATTTCGTCTTGTTCGACGAAATCGCCTTCTTTTTTCAGCCATTCGGAGACGATGGCCTCTGTGACAGATTCGCCGAGGGTCGGAACCGAAACCGTGACACTCATGGGGAGCACCTATACGCAGATGATAAAAAATTCATGGGATTTAAGGCCGCAGCACCATACAACGCGCCAGTGACACGCGCAACGGCACTGCTACTGAAGTCGCTTAATGCTCATGACCTTCGTGGTCGTGGCCGGCGTGGTCATCGGCCGCTGGTGCTGGGGCACCGTCGGCGACCTTTTCTTTGAGCATCATGCCACAAGCTGGGCATTTGCCGTCGCCCTTCTCAAGCCGCGCAAATTCAACGGTTCCCATATCGCAGTACCAAGCTCCAGCAGGAATCTGCTCGGGTTTGACCGGGGGATCAAAGGTCGTGCCCTCAGCGGTCACGGTGACCATGGCTGCAGGGGCGGCTTCGACGGGTTTTTCTGGTTCCACCTTGGCTTCCTCGGGCGCTGCTTGTGCGGCCGTGGTCGGCTCAACCGTGGGTTCTGTCGTTTCGGCTGCCTTCTGCTCACACGCGGTGAACATGAAGACAGAGGCGATAAGGGCGAGTTGGATTTTCATGGCATCCTCAGGGACTTGGCCAAAAATAGCGGGATTCATATACCACACCCGTTTTCCCAAGGTGAGCATAAATGCAGGGTACGCTTAGATCGGCTCGACGGCGAGAAATCGAATACTTGGGTCTTTTAACCATGCTTGAATATCCTCGAGCATCGCCGCTGCGTTCTCGTATCGATCGCCCCGATACTTGGCGAGCGCCCTTTGCAGAATGTCGCCAAAGCCTTCGGACTCGGTACTAACCTCCCAAGGGGTAGGCGAGGTATGGGCGAGCAAACAGGCGTCAAAATCACGAACGGGACATAAGCGAGAACGATTCACCATCTCGTAAATCGTCATCCCCAAAGCGTAGATGTCACTTTGTGGCCCGGACTCCCCTACAAATTGTTCTGGTGCTGCGTATTGCACCGACCCCACAAATTCCCCAACTCGTGTGGGGGTCGATGCGTCCATTTGCCGGTCGTATTCAATCGCGATGCCAAAGTCGAGAATTCGAATCACGGTGTTGCCGCGCAGGTCGCGGGCCAAAATCAAATTTGCGGGCTTGATATCCCGATGAACGATTCCAAGCGTATGAACGTCGATCAAACCTATCAAAATCGACACCGCGAACCGCGCCGCCTGCCGCTCAGAAACGGCTCCATGCCCACGCAGGAAATCGTGGAGGTTCACACCATCCACGTATTCCATGACCATGTAGGGACTGCCCTCGTGAAAACCGAGGTCATGAATCGGCACATGGATACCGGCCCCCAGACGTCCGGCAAGCTTGGCTTCGCGAACCATACGCGCCTTCATTCGATCGAGATCTTGAACGCTGTCGTCCGTGGCGGTCAGTAGTTTGATGGCGACCAGACGATCCATCTGCTCATGGTGGGCCTGAAAAACCGTCGAGAACGCTCCCTGCCCGAGGACCTTCGTCACGCGGTAATGACCAATCTGTGTGGGAAGTTCGGGAATCTCCACAAGATCGACGTCGTCAATCTCTTCGTCAAACACTTCGGTTTGATGAGGAGGCTGTGGACGATCCAAGACGGATTCTTCGAACTCAAGTTCGGCAAAAGCATCGTCGATCCAATCCACATCTTGGTCATCAAAAGACAGGTCTTCGTACGACGAGATTTCAATCTGTTGTGTGGGCTCCCCAAATTCGATATCGCGCTGAATGAAATCAGCGGCTTCGACCGTGATCTCTTTTGTGGGCTGGCCCACTTCGGGTTTGCGGGCTGGATCAAAGAGGTCGGGATGGCGAGGCGTCATCAAACGAGGACGTGTCGCCACCTGTGAGACGGCGTGTTGCATCTCTTTTGCGGTGGAAAAACCATGACGCGCGGCCTGATTGGCGACACTGCGCAGCAGGTCCACGTCTGGAGACGGCCGAGAGTTCAACAAGAGTGACGAGAGCAAACAGCCCAGTGAATACAGGTCAGCAGCTATCGAAGAGCCGGCCGTGACGTCGAGTGGAAGCCACGAGGCCCAGACCCGGTTCAAGGTGGCCGCGAGGCCCAGATCCATGAACGCGCCGGCAAGCCCGATGCCATCGACCTCGACCATCTCGATGCGTTCCCCCTGCAACTCAATCCGAATATCCTTTGGAGTGATCACCCCAAAACAAATATCGGAATCATGAAGCTCTGTGACGAGATCAAGCAGCCGCACCAGCAATTCGCGAATCAACGCCGATGAAAGTGTGACCTGGTCGATCGTGGAACGATCACTGTCCGGGTAGGCCACCAGAAGTCGGTCTTTGACGCGGACAATCGCGCGCAACGGGGAAACCAGCGGGTCCTGAAAAGTCTCAAGGTTTTCCGCGTTGGCCGTCAGGGCGCGCTCTAACGCGTTGACCTTACCGCGAAACTCCTCTGGTAAGTCGAGAACCCGCACGCGCACGTATTCGTCGCTGAAGCGTCCTCGCCAGATAGAACCGCAAATAGCCTCGGTTTCGAGTTGATCGAGGCGAACGCTTGGCTGACCCATGAATGTACGTCATTGGTTTCGTTGAAGGCCGACAAGGTTCCGAACCTCGTCGGCTTTGTCAAGCGATCATCATGCGCGACGTCGGCGGAAGCCCAAGAAACCGAGCGCAAAGACCATCCATAATGCAGACTCTGGATCCCCCTCTGTGGAGGAACAGCCCGACTTAGGTTCAGCGTAGGTTGGGTTCGATACCGTGCCGTCTGTCGAGTCTTTCGGGTCGGTGGTCGATGGGGTCGAATCCGATGGAGTGTTCGATTCGTGGTCTTCTGGACAACCGTTGGTCCAGCCGATCGCGGCGATGTCGGGGCACTCATCACAAACATCACCGACGCCATCTTGATCGCTATCGGCCTGATCGACATTGATGTCCAACGGGCAGTTATCTTCGGCGTTA
>JBFFMO010000529.1:0-4067 GCA_041554035.1 Allomicrovenator sp.
ATGACCTCAAGCCACCGTACCGTGCGGGCTTCGACGGCGTTTCTGTCCACGAATTGAAGGCAAGCGCCCTCGTCCAGATTGGCCGAAGCCCAGGCCTGGTCAAAGGCGTTTTGTGCGTGGGCATCGGTCTGTGAACCCAGAACTGACGCAAAAACCAAGATGAAAAATAAATGACGCAAATCGTATCCTCTTAGGCGGCAAGTCTACACGAACCTGTAGAAACGTCGAATCCGTTGGGGATGGCCTTTCATCGGCAGATCGGTTGTGCTAATTTCGGTTTAGAAGTCTCAAACCTATTGATTAATTCGAGATGGAGTCCTGACGCGCATGCAGATCGGATTCAATAACAGCGTCACCTATCGCGGCAAGACGTTCCATATTCAAACTGAGGATCGCGGCATGTCTGCGGCTCAGATTGAGACGCAGATCTTCTGCGCGGGAGCGATTCTTGATACCGGCATTTTTTCGTACCAGAAAGTTTTGGACGGCGAGCCTGATGGCGACGCACAGATCCAGAAGATTCGGACGATGATGCAGGCGGCTCATCGCAACTTCTACAATAAGCTTAAAGCGGGCGACTACGATTCGATGGTCACTGGTTTGGAAGGCGTCGAAGACGATGCCGGCGATGACGACTTTGCGCCGGGTCAAGACCGAGTGCCTGCCTCAGCATTGGACGTGGAGCAAAATCCAGAAGCTTTTGCCGTCGATCCAGACTTGGGCGAGTCCGTTGACCTTTCCAAATTGCAGGAGCATCTGGCCGGCAAGCTTGGTGCTGACGAAAGTGATTCGTCGGAAGTGGAAGTTGCGGCCACGATGGTGGCAACTCCAGAACAATTGGGCCGAAAAATCGCAGCAGATGTGATTCGACGCCCATCGGGGCCAAACCCCACGATCATGCTCAATTATCCTCCTACGGGAGTCCGAGCGTGGAGTGGATGCATTGCGCCTTCCGAAGATCTGTCATTGACGCCTCTGGTTGAGGCTTTTTTGGCAGGATAATAACGGCACGTGCCGTTGATAACTGACCGAGTCATGGATGACTTGGTGTTGACTCCGCGAGGAAGAAGATGCGCAAGGACGCGCCCATCATCTCGTGCTTCCATCTCGATGTTTTTGATCCGACTCGCAAGCGCAAGGCGCTTGATGACGTGTCGATCGAAGTCGAGAGGGGAACTTGGATTGAAATTGTGGGGCCAGCCGGCTGTGGAAAGACTCTGCTCTTTTCAGTGCTGAGTCTGCGCGCTGCGCCGCCCAAGGGAACCCGATTGGTGGTTGCCGGGCGGAATCTCGACAAGATGCCGATTATTGAGATCGCGGACATGCGTCGGCTGATGGGCTCTGCCTGCACACGCCCGATATTGCTCGACGATCGAACGGTGCTCGAGAATCTCGTCGTGCCATTTGTCGTGCGTGGGGAACCACAAATGGCGTTGGACGCGTGCGAATCGCTCTTGGAGACCTGCGACCTGATGGAGTTGAGGGATGTTCCCGTCCGCGAACTCAGCCATCAGGAACGAATTGCGGTGGGTGTTCTGCGTGCGATGGTGGGCCGTCCAGCGGGGATTTTCATCGATAGCGCGCTCGATACGTTGGAACAACGGCTTCAAAAACCGTTGATGAACGAGTTGAAGCAGTGCCATCTCGACGGCTCGGCGGTCGTGTTGTTGGGCTATGAGTACACAGAAAATGCGCGGCGTGGCCGTCGGTTCCGGCGGGAGCTCGGCAGCCTTTCAGAGGTTGAAACCCCAGTCAGCGTGCCTGCCGAAATCAGCGAAGTGGCCGAAGTCGGGGGTGCACGATGATTCAGCCTGCAATGCATGCTTGTCGTGTCCATGCTTGGCAAACCCTCGCCGTGGTGCTTGCCGCCGCAGTGGCGTTGCTCTTGCCGGGTTTTGTCGCCTTTTCAGCGGCCGCCGCTCGCGACACCGCAGAAGGGTGGCTCTCCAGTTTTAATCCGGTGGTTTATCTGAGCGCAGGGGCCACGCCCGCGGAGATCGAAGCATTACGTGTCGAGATGACGGAGTGGTCCGCGGTCGAACATGTTCGGGTTCGTAAGGGCGCAGATGCCGTCAAAGACCTTGAGACGCGTTTGGGCGTCGAACGCGTGCGTGAACTCGGGGTTACGGCTTCGATGATGCCCGCGTCGTTCGTGCTCGTGCCTTCATCGCCTGTGACTGGCCATATCGAATTGGTGTCCGAGGTTGCAGGGCTCGAGGCCCGCGAAACCGTAGATTCAGTCAGCGTCCCCGATGCGACCGCAGTCCGGATCTTGTCGGTTTTGAGCCTGTTGGGTTTCATCGGTGCCCTACTTGGCGTGCTGGGCATGGCCGTTTTCACTGTCGTGATTTCTGAGTACCTGATTCGGCTTCAACGTGCCGAACAGGCCCAAAATGACGTGCTTTTGATGTTCGGTGCCCAAGGCCGTAGTCTAAGAAAACCCTCGATTGTTCGGGGTGTGATTCTTGGTCTTTGGTCTGGCGGTTTGGCGACGATCACGCTGATGGTCGCGCTGGCCATTTGGCAGTCGGTGATGAGTGCGGTGCTCGGCGGCAGTGCCTCATTGGTCCATGCGTGGCCCGTCGCGGTGATGCCGCTGGCCTTTGGGCCTGTGATTGGCGTGCTGGCGGGTTTCTGGGTTTCAACGCCCGAACGTCGCTCCACCGATTTGGTTCCAAGACTCTTGACGGCCTACGGAGTCTGAGATGAAGAGGTTTTTCGTCAGTTGCAGCGCCATGATCCTACTGGTCAGTGCGGTAGCACACGCTTCTGGAAGGCTCAGCATTTTCCAGAAGCTTGCTACGGTCGAGGAACAGGGCGCGATGGCGCGACATCACGCGGGTGCCATTCAGGGGGAATTGGACACGACGGAACTCAGAATTCAGGAACTTGAGCGCGAGGTCAGCGTTGCCGCCCGTGCGGCTCGCCCCATTCGAGACGAGTTGTCCAAAACGATGAAGACTTGGTTCGCGGCACTTCATGCGCCCGGTCCTACGTCGTGGGAACAGCGTGACACGGCCTATTTGCTTGGTTACGCCTCCACCAAAGCGTTGAAGCCAAAACTGACGAATATTGGGTTGCTGGAGCTGGCCGATGTCCACCGCGCGACGTTGAAGTATGCGGTTGCTGAACGGGTGTCGCTCTCGGTCGACTTGGCACAGGCGAAGGCTGAGGCCGAGACGTCCGGCGAACAACGAAAGAGTCTTCTGAAGTCGGCCACCAGTGATGAATCAGTGCGCGAAGATTTGGCGCATACGGACGAGGCGCTTCACGCCTCGATCTCTCGCATGCTCAAGAATGAGTCGATCCTCGATTTTCATAAATATAAGGGCACTTTAGTTCCGCCCGTCTCAGGACAGCCCGACGTTGGATTCGGGCCTCGTTCCACAGGCGCAAACACCACCACAGTCAGGCATACGGGCCTGACATGGAAAATTCCTGTGGGAACCCCTGTGCGGGCGACCGCCGGTGGCCTGGTTGTTTTTGCGCATACGTTCGAAGGCTACGGCAACCTGATCATCATCGATCACGGTGACGGATATCACTCGTTGTACGCACACCTTTCCGCGATCGATGTGAACACGGGCGACCGTGTTGAAAAGGCGAGCGCCCTTGGCAAGTCCGGAGACACCGGAAGCCTTGAGGGCGCGAAACTCTATTTTGAGCTACGCCAGAACGGCCGCGCACAAGACCCCCAAGATTGGTTCCTCCGTAAATAATGAAAGATCCTCGCATAGCTGTCGTGGTTCCTGCCTGGCATGAAGAGCTGATTCTCGCCCGAATGCTGGGCCGAGTGCCGTCTTGTGCTGAGTGGATCGTCGTCGTCGATGATGGGTCCTCGGACGCCACGTTCGAGGTCGCTCAGGCCGAGGCCAAAAGGGATCCGCGGATCGTGGCTCTTCGGCAGCCAGAAAATCAGGGCGTGGGCGCGGCGATCGTGCGTGGTTATCAGGAAGCCCTCGAACTTGGCGCTGACGTGATGGTGGTCATGGCCGGCGATGACCAGATGGATCCCGCCGATTTTGATGCCGTCGTTGCACCGGTGATCGCGGGCAAAGCCGATTATG
>JBFFMO010000530.1:0-4061 GCA_041554035.1 Allomicrovenator sp.
ATCAGGTCTCCCGGTCTTGCCTCGATGGCAGGCTTGGGGAAGACGGTCATTTTGAAGTCGTCGGTACGACCACAGAGTTGGTCAGCATCACGACGTGAATCCCCAAGCACCATGACTTGTTGGAACGAGCCAATCCGTGTCTGGAAGACCTCGCCCGAAATTTCTTCCTGGAGCAGGATGATTCGCTTCAGGCGCTCAGCTTTGACTTCGTCTGATACGTCATCAGGCATATTCCGTGCGGCGGCGGTCAGGCTGCGTTCCGAATATTTGAAGAGGTATCCGAAGTCGAAACGAGTCTTTCGCATCAGGTCCAGCGTCGCTTCAAACTCGTCATCGGTCTCACCGGAAAACCCAACGATGATGTCGGTCGACATGGCGATATTAGGGATCACGTCTCGAATCATGCCGACCAGTTCGTCGTATTGGTCACGCGTGTAAAGGCGTTTCATACGATTGAGCATGGACGTGGCGCCCGACTGAGCCGGAAGGTGCAGGTACTTACAAATCTTGTCGTGGGTCGCCATCGTCTCGATCAGCTTCGGTGTGAAGTCTGTCGGGTAAGGTGACGTGAAACGAATTCGCTCAATGCCGTCGATCGGAACGATGTCAGCCAGCAAATCAGCAAAGTCGTAATCGTCTCCCCACTTGTAGGAGTTCACGGTCTGGCCCAAGAGCGTCACTTCTTTGTAACCGCGCTCAGCCACGTCGCGACACTGCCTGATCACGTCTTCCGGAGAGACCCCTCGTTCCCGTCCACGCGTGAAAGGAACGACGCAGAACGTGCAGAACTTGTCGCAGCCACGCTGAACTGAGATCCACGCCGTAATACCGGGAGACCTCACAGGTACGACTTCACCGTAGGTTTCTTCTTTGTCCAATCGAACGTCGATCAGGGGGTCGGACTCTTCTTTTTGAGCTTCGACCAACATCGACGGAAGGCGTCGATATGCATCAGGCCCTGCGACGATGTCGACATAGGGTGCGCGCTCAACGATGTCCTTTTTGAGGTGATTGGCCATGCAGCCCGTGACACCGAGGATCAGATTGGGGTTCTCGTTCTTGAAGCGCAACAAGTGCGTGAGCCGTCCGAAGACGCGCTCTTCGGCTTTCTCGCGAACCGCACAGGTGTTGATGAGGATGATGTCGGATTCTTCGAGCGATGTCGCAGCGGTGTAGCCCTCTTGCGACAAGATGCCACCCATGAGCTCGCTGTCCGCGAGGTTCATTTGGCAACCGTAGGTCTCGATGAAAATACGTTTTCCGGGACGACCTGTTGCCGGCATGGCATTGGCGTCGCCGTTATTGGCGTAGGGGTTCTTTAGGTCTTCCAACATGATCACTCTCCGCGTTGACGGATAGACCCGTCACGAATGGCGGAATGTATCACACAAATGATGGGAGAATTCCAGCGGGGCTGACGCTCAGAGCTCTTCGAGCAGCGTATAACCTACGCCTCGAACAGTCTCGATAGGGTCGGCGCCGATTTCGGCGAGTTTGCCGCGCAGCCGACGAATATGGCTGTCGATGGTTCGGTCGGACACGAAGGTGCCGTCGTCGTAGGCGCCCTTCATCAGTTCGTCTCGCGAAAAGACCCGTCCGGGATGACGCAGCAGCGTGCGGAGCAGCAAGAACTCGGTCTTGGTCAGCTCGATATGTTCTTCGTTCCAGAAGGCTTTGAAGCGCTCGACATCCAACGTGAGTTGGCCGTGTCGCAGGACATTGCTGCTCGCGGATTCGGGAAGCGGGTTCGCTTGCGCACCCACACGTCGAAAAATCGCTTTCGCCCGTGCAACGAGTTCACGCGGATTAAACGGTTTGGTCACGTAATCGTCGGCGCCGATTTCGAGTCCGATGATACGATCGACGTCTTCGTCGCGAGCTGACAAAAAGATGATGGGGACGGATGATTTGTGCCGGATCTCACGGCAAACATCTGTGCCAGACATGCCGGGCATCAGGATATCGAGAACGATCAGGTCCGGTGAGACCTCGTCGAATTTTCGCAGAGCTGTCGCGCCGTTGTCTGCAGAGAAAGCCGTCCAACCTTCGTTCTCAAACGCCGTGACGACGATCTGTCTGATATCGCCATTATCATCGACTACCAACACACGCTTGTTCATCCAGTCCTTCTTGTCGGCACAACGTGCCAAATCTTGCGTCAAAATAACGCAGAAACGACGAAAAGTGAAGCCGAAGGCGCATATTGCGCCTGAGAGAGCAAGCTGGCAACTCAATAAACGCTTTTTTTACGCGAGAGTACGTCGAGCTAGGCTCTCGTAAAGGTCAATTCCGGCGTGCAACTCTTCGACGACAATATGTTCGTGATCGGAATGCGCGGTGGAGATGTCTCCCGGACCTACCAACCAAACGGGCGCCAGATTCTTGAGGTAGGTCGCGTCGGTATTGAAGGGCACCACACAGGTTTTCACCTCTGTTGGCGGATCAAAGAACACCGGGTCGTTGGAAGCCGGATAGTTCACGACGACCGAATCACCGCATATCTCGGTGATACGCGCCATCATGGGCTCGACTGCTGAAACGGCTCGAATCAGGATTTCGGCGGAAGCGTGTGGGGCAAAAACATTGGCGGCGACACCACCGTTGATGACACCGACATTGACCGTCGTGGGTCCCAGCAATTCGTCGGTCGGCCAGGCTTCTGCGCGAATTGCGCCGATCACATCGAGCAATTTATCGATGGCAGAGACGCCCTTACCAGGGAATGCCGAATGACCGGCGACTCCATGAGCCTCAAGAGTCAGCTTCACCATGCCTTTTTGCGCCGCGACGACCTGATTCTGCGTGGGTTCACAAAGAATGATGCGCTCAGTGTCGACAATCAAAGACTGGGCCTTCTTGGCTCCGCAGTGATCAACTTCTTCGCCCACGACAAAGAGGTATCCAAAATCCTCGATCCCATCCGCCAAGAGCCGTTTGCCGGCCTCAGCCATGGCCACGATGCCACCTTTGGTGTCACACGCGCCGCGGCCCCAAACGGTTGTGGAGTCGACGCGAACGGGTAAAAACGGGGGCACGGTGTCGACATGCGTCGAAAAAATCAGGCGAGGACGCTCGGCGCGGGTGAGCAGCAGGTTCCATCGATTCTCAGCCACGGGCTGACGTTCCGCTTTGAAACCCAATTCTACGAAATACGACTCAAGGGCTTCGAGGTACGAGGCTTCGCCGCCTGACGTTGAATCGATATTTAGCCATTCTACGAGCTGTTCTGCCGGACTTAACATGATGATCTTCTTTTTGGATGCTGCTTACACTTAGGTACTTTCACCGGTCTTCCGGTCGTACCACGAGGCCACCCAGCCTCCGTGTGAGGCGATACGTTGCAACGCATCGCGGTAGATAACAAGGCTCTGCGCGAGCTTCGTTTCCCATTCATCGCGTGTGTCCACGCTCAGAAAGTCCTCGGCGATGATGGGCAAATCGCCCAAATCGATCGCTTCTTGGACTTCGCTGATGGCGGATTCGTCGAGGCTTGGTTCAAACGTGATCCGTTCAAGAAGGGATTCGGCAGGGGCCACCCGCAACGCGATATGCGGCGATGCACCCAGCCAGGCGGGTGATTCTGGAGCGTCGTCCTGCCAGAGGAACTCGCCGAAAACCAACGCACCGGTATGTCCCGAGGCCATCGCTCCGATGCCAATATCGTGAGCGTCTGGAACACGCAGCGCTTCGATCAGCGCCTCGCCCAGAAAAATGGCGTGTGGATATCCGTCATCGCACGAAAAAAAACACTCCGCGGTCAAGATGGTGTTGGGAACGTATTTTTTGAGGAAGTCGACGATCGGTTTGGCTTCTCCAAAAGACCGTGCATATTCGAGCGCACTTTTGGCTTCGGAAAATCGAAGCGGGTCGATTTCGACCGCTCGATGAATACCATTCTTGAAGGATGGGTACGGTTCAAGCACGATGGCCACGTGATCCTCTCGTTGCAAACCGCGGAAAAATGCGCGTGTAATGAGCATCTTTGACGACGTTGATCGAGGTAATACTATGGCAACTTCCCCTATTTCAGAAGCGAACACATCGATGTTCGAGAAATTCTC
>JBFFMO010000531.1:0-4057 GCA_041554035.1 Allomicrovenator sp.
GACAGCGACAGCAGCCCGCTAAGTGGCACGAACGCTGGGAGAATTGTATTGAGTTCAAGGAAATTCGCAGCCAGCGAAAGCGTGATCACCGTCGCGCCAAAACCAACGACCGCCTCGGTAAAAAACGCCACAAACACGATCACAACAAGCGCGAAGAGCGCAGCAGCCGACATGATTTTTTCGTGGAATTAAGGCGGTGGGGTCAAAAGAGGAAAAAGGCTCCAGGTCTCTCCGAGAGCTCCTGTTCCTCGACGATTCGGACGATTCGTAACCCCTGATTCTGCTCTAGCGCAAGATCGATAATGCGTTCCGTTCCATCGAGCATCCGAATGATCGGACGCACCGCATTCGAGATGCGGTTCTCGGTAACCACTTCGGGGCTTCGCATCACGACGGCACGCTCGCGCGAAGACAATTCGATCACACATCCGACCGGGTAAATACCGACCACGTTCACAAAAATCTTCATCAAATTTGGGTCGTAATGAGACCCCATGGTCATCATCATCGCCTGAAGAGCGCGATCGGGCGTTTTTGATTCGCCCTCAAGGCCTTGGGTTGCGATGTCGTAATGGCGCGCAATCTCGACAATCCGGCTCAACAGGTGGGGCCGGAGCTCCTCACGGTACCACGACGTGGGCAAGGGCTTATTGAATGGAAAGCCGCGTTCGTAGCTTGTCACCAGCCGCAGGGCGGACAAAACGTCGGTGGCGCCGATTCGGCTCATCGACGTCACAGCCGAAAGATTGGTCCTGAAATGGGATTCATCACCGGTCGAAAAAGCCTCCTCGGGTTCTTCCTCGACGACCTGCAGGCGGTCAATGTCCTGTGTCAGTGCGGTCATGCCACATCGAACGACGTCCATGCGCTCCAGCCGGATCGCATCAGCCAGCATCATCGCGTAGATCGACGTATTGACGGCGTGAACAAAATCTTGCCCCGTCACCATCCGTAAATTGATCAACCCGACAAAGATATCCCCCTGGTCGGCAAGCCTGTCGGCAATCTGCTGGACCAATCTCTTGATGTATTTCGAGGAAGGCTGCGCCCCACGGCGAAGTCGGTGGAAATAGACGCTGGCTTTGACCAACAACGACGCATAGATCTCGATGACCACGCGCCGCTCGTCCTCTGTTTGAGGGACGTCAAGCTCCTGCTCTGCCACGTTCGCAAGTTCAAGGTGAGGCTGACGAAACTCCTGAATCGAGAGCATCCCCGCGCCGCGAACCTCCCTTAGCAGGCGTACAAACTCAAGAAGCTCAGTCGGCACAATCCCGCGACCGAAGCTGATTTGATTGATTGCATACCCGAGCAGAGTCGTTCGAACTTCAAGGGTCATCGCGTAGGCGCGGGCATCCATGCGAATGAGCTGCCCATTGATGAAATAATTGGAGTCGGTCATCTGAAGTTGCAGAAACTCTTCCGAATTCGCCCGCATCGACTCGTCCAACCACTCGGCAAATTCGCGGCACGCCAACACCGTCTGCGCGTGTTCCACGGCAAAAATCTGCGCGAGTTTGATGATTCTCGACAGGAAAACACAGATCTGCGGCCCAATCTCACGAACCAATACATCATCAGTTTTGGCTTCCCGCTGCTCAAGGAAGAGCGTGTTCTGAATCGTCTGGGTTAAGGAATCGCTCATGATGGCTCCTTGTCAGTGTCCGGCTCACTCTTCAAAGCGTCCAATCCAGGCACTTTCTCCCACGATTCCCCTTTGTCCCCGATTCCCACAAGAACTTCTCCCTCGTCCCACCCTTGTTCCGGAACGCCGTCGGCAAAATAGACGCTGTTTTTGTCGGGCTCAATGAAACGGCGTTCCGCCGGTCCTGCCTTGCCCTTCAGCGGGTCAAGTCCACTCTCGTCGGACGGAACGTCGGTCGCGGGCTCAGGTTTTGGCACCACAGGCGGTGCGGAAAACCGAGCCAAAGTCTGCTTCCATGATTCCCGCAGGTCGGCATGGGTCATGGCGCTCTCCGAGCGCTCCGTGATGAATGCGACAGCCTCCTCGTCGCCAAACTCCAACAAAACCGCCGCCGCCATCTTCGCAAACTCCCGATGGGCCTTGTTCAACCAACCCCGAGTGTCGAGTAGATTGCGCAACTGTTGAGCTGAGTCTTCTCCCGACTCCAAAAAGAGTCGCATCAAAAAGCGTAACTCGGCATGGGTTCTACCGGTAAATTTCCGAGCCAAAACCGAATCTCGGATCGCGACACGAAAACGCTCTGCGTGATGTTCCCCAAGTCTACGCAGCGCCAGTTTGCGCAACTCCTCATCATCGTGACTCGAAAGCGGCTGAAGGTATTTGTCGGCGAGAACGTCGTCCTTCCAAACCGTATGCTCCACCAGCAGCGCCGTCTTCATGACCTCCCGATCTTCGAAGTTCAAGGCCGCACGAATCAATCTCGGCATGGGCTTGAACGATTCTGGATCGCGGTCTGCCAACACCGGCAGCAATCGTTTGAAATACGTCGCCGTGAGGATCTCCTTCGACAGGAACTGACTCTCGTTCTCGGGCTGCAACGTCTTAAGAAGCACATCGACCATTTGTGGAATTGCCACAACTTTACGTTTTTCGTCCGCAAGGAGTTGCAAGATTTGCCACTGAACTTTTGTGGGTCCTAACATCAAGAGCAACGAGACCAGCTCCCCTCGCTTCGCTGTATTTGTCTGCATCGTATAGATGAGGGCCTCAAGGCGCATGGGATCTGAGAGTTCATCGATCAGATCGCCCATCGGATCGTAATCCAGATTCGCAAAGAGTTCCTTGCGATCGTGCAGAAGTTCAAGCACCCGTGCCGCCTGAGCAAAGAGGTCTTTGTCCAGCAAATTATGAGTGACTTCCATGACCAACGCGGCGGCGTTTCGGCCCTCTTCGCTGTGCGGCGAAGTGCGAACGATACTTAGCAGCGCCTCGATCAACCGATACTCCAGGTCGACCCCTGACGACCACTCACCCATCAACTTCAAGATCACGGCGTCATCGACCCCGAAGGCATACGCAAGATCACGGTCGCTCAGGGTGGGAACCGCCATTTTTGCCTGTGCGGTGACCTGCATCCGCGTGAAGAGATCGAGATGAACAAGGTTCAAGTTCGAAAACATCGCCATCAATTTTGTGGCAGCCTCTCCGCGCGGCTCGATCGCGGCGTTGGTGACCACCTGAGTCGCCTCGGTTTCGTTCATGTCGCCAAACGATTCCATCGCGCCGGTGTCCACAAATCCTTCGACGGCCACGTAGGAAATCGTATCAAGATTGAGCTCCCAGAGCAGAGTCACCGAGTCGTCGTCGGAGCCGATCGCACCCTGCGCTGCGCGGTTGACGACCCCCAAGAAATCTTGAAGATCTTTCGAGGTCACACCTTCTTGGAACTCGACGCGAATCACCCCATCTGCATACGTATTATAATAAATGAATTGTTGGCGTTCCGACTGTTCGGCGCTGAAAAAGACCGTGCCACCAGCGGTTTGCAACTCAGTGGCGCCGAGGTTCACTTCCAGATCTCCAAAGGTCGCAACCGCTTGTCGAATCCGCGAGACAATGCCCTGGGCAATCTCGTCCAAGATTGGATGCCCTTTGGGGTAGACGCGCATCATCGTGACAAGTCGATCCAGCTGATTGAAAATCGTTCCGAGCTCGGATGCGATCCTCTGGTCCAGTCGCTTTCCTTGCTGTTGCTCTTCGATCACGCCGTCCACAGACAGCGATGAACGTTCCGATAGCTCGTCAGACACTTCCGCACCACATTCGACAAAAGGAACATTTGACGGCAGGTTCATCTGCCGGAATTAACTCAGTATTAGTTGGCAGAATACAGAATGACCATCACAAAGGCAGGGAAAAACGGCACCGATTATGAGTCCGCATTTTCGATTGGCCCGGCGGACCCGCAAAGACTAGTACTTGCCTTTGCCGCACACCAAAGAGCAACGCCGAGATGCACTCATCCACCGAGAAAACTACACCAGAGCGGACCGACTTACCTGCGCTCGAATGGGGTGAACTTGAACTCTTGCGTCTGCTGCGGCGCATGCCAGTCGAGTCGGTGGATTACTA
>JBFFMO010000532.1:0-4051 GCA_041554035.1 Allomicrovenator sp.
CCTCCAAAGGCAAAGACATGTATGCCGACGCCGCAGGTGTTGGCGATTGGCAGACGGTCCACGAAGGTCCTTCAAGTCATTTTGTTGGCTACAGCGGGCTTGAAGCCTCCACGCGAGTCATGAAGTACCGCCCCTTGGCCGACAACAAATTCGAACTTCTGCTCGAAGAGACGCCCTTCTATGCCGAGTCCGGCGGACAGGTCGGAGACGAAGGCCAGATATCATGCGGCGATCTGCTCTTCGGCGTCCTCGACACACAGAAGGCACCGATTGGCATCGTGCATTCGGCTAAATTGCTTAAAGGCACCGTCTCGGCCGAAACGCTGAACGGAAAAGTGATTGCCCGAGTCGACGCTCATAAACGGAAACTCACGCAGTCCAACCACACGGCCACCCACCTTCTGCATGCCGCGTTGCGCGAATTGGTGTCGGACACGATCTTTCAGGCCGGCTCGCAGGTCTCCCCCGAGAAATTGCGATTCGATTTCTCCTACGGCGCAGCGCTGACGGACGAACAAATCAGCGCCGTTGAGGACAAGGTCAACGACCAAATCCGTGCGTCTCATGTCGTGCATTCACATTTTGACGTGCCTCGCGACCATGCCGTCAACGAACTCGGTGCGATGGCGATCTTCGGCGAAAAATACGGAGACTCCGTTCGAGTCATCGAGATTCCAGGCGAGTCGGTTGAGCTCTGCGGCGGCACCCACGTCACGAACACGTCGGATATTAACCTCTTCCGAATCACGAGTGAATCCGGCATCGCGGCAGGGATTCGACGAATTGAAGCGGTCACAAACGAGGCCGCCTATCAAGCCTTCGACCAGGACCGCGAACGCGTTCGACAGCTCGCGTTGATCCTAAAATCCGACCCCACACACCTCATCGATCGCGCAACAGCGCTGCTCGAAGAGCGTGCCGAACTCGACAAGAGCCGCGAACGCCTGTCGATGCGAATCGCCAAACTCGAATCGGTAGAAATCCTGGCGAGTGCCGAGGATGTCGACGGAATCTCCGTGATTTCGAAGACGATTTCGGTCGAAAATCGCGACCAGATGGTCACCTACGCAGAGCTGCTTCAAGACCGCGCTGAGGAAGGCGTCGTCTTGCTCGCCGCCGAAATCGACGGCTCAGCCGCACTCATCTGCGTGGTCACAAATTCAGCGTTTAAGAATCGTAAGCTGAAAGCCGGTGACTTGGTCAATTTGGCCGCCAAATACGTGGACGGTCGAGGCGGTGGACGGCCGACTCTGGCTCATGCAGGCGGCAACAACACGGCTGGAATTTCAGACGCGGTGTCGAACTTCTCACGCCTGGTGCGCGAGCACTTGGCTTAGACCGCACGCCCCAGCATCAACACGACAAAAAGAATCAGCGATAGAATCGACATCGCTGCCAACGCCACCACAAGGATGAGCTCCCGCGAGCCCTTGGGTGGCGTTGCCATGTCTGACGCCTCTGAGAACACCGCGATGTCCTTTCCATCCCCCAACCCTGAGGCCATGGCGGGTTCGGACTTCGGCGAAAGATGGGGATAGAGCATCTCGCCAGACCATTCGAGGTCCATCGTGTTCTCGGGCTCCTGCGGCGAGCTCAAATGCACCAGAGAGGCCACCGGCCCGGACTGCAGCGCCGGTGCGCGCGAAAGCGTGGCGGCGATGTCGGCACGCTCGTCTCTAAACATCGCTGACACATAGGCGCCAAGCCCTCTTCGCAAATCCCCCCGCTCTGGACTCATTTCCAGAAATTGAATCAGATCGGAGCGCATGTCGGCTGCGGACTCGTAGCGTTCGTAAGGATTACGCTGCAAGGCGCGCAAGATGATCGACTCAAGGAAAGGCGGAATCTCGGGCCGAAGCTCGCGTGGCGCCTGAATCGCTCCGTCAAGAACAGCCCCAATCACTTCTTGAGGGGACGGACGGCGGAAAAGCCGATATCCCGTGCACAACTCATACAGAATCACGCCCATGCTGAAGATGTCAGAACGAGGGCCAATCGGCTCCCCCTTCAGTTGCTCCGGACTCATGTACGCGTATTTGCCCCCAGAAACCGGGGGAGTCTTATCGTAGCCAATGATGTGGGCGATCCCGAAATCAAAGACCATCGTGTCGCCATGATAGGTGACCATCAGGTTCTGAGGGCTGATATCGCAATGCACCACAGAGTACTGCTTTCCGTCCAAGTCTCTAAAATTATGTGTGTAATGCAGACCATTGCATGCATCTGCAATCATCTGAGCCACTTGTTTCAGCGTCGGAGGACTCTTGCGTTGATAGCCACGCTGAGCAATATCCGCGACCGTCTGGCCACTGATGAAGTCCATCAGCATGCAGTGGTCGCCATCAATCATGCAGGCGTTATGGACGTTGATGACGTTGGGATGAATGAAACGCGAACTGATGAAAGCCTCGCGATAAAACACATCGATGTGTTTTTCGTCCTCTCGACGTTGGGGAGGCAGCGCCTTGATGACAACCGGGCGAGTGTAGGTCTCGGGGCCCCGTTTCATGGCGAGAAACACCTCCGACTGGCCCCCCACGGCGATACGCCGCAGAAGCATGTACTCGCCAAATTTTTGGTTGAGATCCATCAAGGCCCAAATCGACTGGAATCAAAGGCGGAATAGTACGAGTCAGCATCCGAAAGTGTCAATTTGCCACTTGGCCTCAAATCGCGTCCACGGCAGAACCCGCTCTTATTCAATCGTGTGCTCATCGTTCAGACCATGGATATCACTTCGCGATATCGCATCCTCTTGAAAATACTCGATGCGTTTTTCAGCACGTTCATGATTTTCCAAAACCGAGATATGAAAAACCGCGTCGCCCTCCTGCACCAACGGTATCTGGCTCTTTCCAATAATGATTCCATCGAAGGTCGCTATCAGCTCAGAACTCCCATCCCCCAGAGGCTCATCATCGATAAACGCGATGACATCGCCTTCTCGCACTGAGTCGCCCAGTGCCTTTACCGTGCGCAGCATCCCGCTCTTTGTGGCCCTGAGCCAGTGGCTCTCTTTGAAGATCAAGGGCTCCCGCGTGCGCTTCTTTTCACTTGGGGGAAGCATCTTCAAGGCCCTTAAAACATTCACGATGCCCTTCAGACCGATCTTAATTGCCGTGTCGTCAAAACGCAGCGCTTCTCCTGCCTCGTAGAGCAAGATGGGCACTCCACACTCTTGTGCCTCTGCCCGAAGAAAACCATCTCGGACTTGTGAGTGTAAAATCACAGGCGCCTCAAAAGCCTGGGCCAGCCTTAAGGTCTCTTCGTTATAAATATTTGTGCGTCTCTGCGGAAGGTTTGAACGATGGATGGCCCCCGTATGCAGATCGATGCCGTAATCACATTTTTTGACGACCTCATCAAAGAAGATTTTGGCCATCCGCGCAGCAAGCGACCCTTTGCTTGAGCCCGGAAAACTCCGGTTCAGGTCTCTTCGATCAGGAAGGTAACGTGAGAGCGTGTTAAGGCCATAGACATTCACAACCGGGACCAGGATAAGCGTTCCGCTAATTTTCTTCAGCACTTTGAGCGTCTTAAGCCTTCGGACAATCTCGATGCCGTTAAGTTCATCTCCGTGGATCGCCGCGCTGATGAAGACCGTCGGCCCCGACTTTTTGCCCCGAATCACCTGAATGGGTATGGACGTAGGAAGGTTGTAAAGCTTGGGCAGCTCCAGCTCAATATTCCTGATGCAGCCCTTTGGAATCTCATCTCCCAAAATCACGAGAGCCTTCTTGCTCATATTTTCGGACCGAAATTTTGAAATTTTGTGCTCATGGGAAATCAATAATCGTGTAAATTGCCACCGCAATTCTTGTCTAAAAAAGGATGTGAAATCGAGAAGCTCATCATCGGCCGTCGCGAGTACGTATCCCTACCAGAGTTGGAGTTTTATAATATAAACGCCAAGATCGATACCGGTGCCTATTCATGCTCCATACACTGCGATGACATCCGTTTGGACCATGAAAATAACAAGGTCCATTTCCGACTGCTGGATGAATCGCATCCTGACTATCACGATAAAGAGATCACGATGGATGTCTTC
>JBFFMO010000533.1:0-4036 GCA_041554035.1 Allomicrovenator sp.
ATGGAAGTGTGTGACCGCAGTAGAGAAGGACAGGTTGTCTATCAACTCAATGTCCAGCTCTTTCCGTTATCCGACGAGGACTCAGAATGACAATTCGCATAATCATGTCCTCCTCTTTGGCACTCATTTTGACATCCGGGTGCGTGGGAACCGACGTTGGTAATCCCGAGACGTCTCCGACAGAACTGGAGTTCGTGGTGCCTGAAGTGCAGACAAATATCCAGGCATTGGTGGCTGAGGGCTGGACAATCAAGACCCTCGACGTCCATATCGAAGGGCTCAGCGCCGTCTCCGACCAAGAACCGAACCCGGAACTCACGCTGGTTTCTGGCCCCTCAAAAATCGATCTTGTTGGGATTTCGACGCGGCTCGAATTTGAGTCCAATGTCGATTCAGTTCAGCAATTGGAAATTCGATTCGAGCGCGACTCTGCGCCCTGGCTTGAAGCCGAGTTCGTCGCGGAAGATGGAAGGGTGATCTTTGTCGAAGCATCGAACCCCGACCGAATCCGTTATTCGGGCGAGATTCCCTTGAATGAGGGGCTCCTCTTTTCAACCCACCCGGTCTTGCCATGGCTGACCGAAGAAGCCGCGTCACTTGAGGCTCTACCCGACGGGGCGCTGATCTCGGAGACCAATGAGCCCCAGCTGTTCCGCTCGTTCCTGAGAGCCTTTGCGCCCAACGCAAAGCTCTTCTTGGATAAGGATAAGAACTCGAAGTTTGACCTTCAAGATCAGAATATTGGGATTCCTGAGCCCTGAGGCCAGTGCTATTCCTCGCCCAACTCTTTGGCCGTTGCCAGGAGGAACTCGATGAGTTTGGGGCGAAGTTCTGGGCGGCTCAGCGCAAAAGCGATATTGGCAGTGATCAGGCCGATTCTGTCGCCGATATCATGGCGACGTCCTTGGAATTCATACCCGATCAATGCACGCTCACGGGCCAAACGCGCCAAGGCGTCGGTCAATTGAATCTCGCCCGTCTCATCCACCTGACCTTCTTCAAGGTAATCAAAAATGATGGGAGGCAAAACGTATCGACCGATCACGGCCTGATTCGATGGCGCGGTCCCCTGCCCTGGCTTTTCGACCACGGTGCGAACGCGCCAAAGACCGGGTGACCATTGCTCACCTGAAACGATGCCGTATCGATCGGTCTCGTCCGTAGGGACTTCCATGACGGCGACGACGCCCTCACCGTACTTCTCGTACACGTCCAACATCTGCCGAGCGCACGGTGGCGCCGCCGAAATGATATCGTCGGGAAGCAGCACCAAGAACGGCTCATCGCCCACGACGTCCTTCGCGCACAGAATGGCGTGCCCAAGTCCGAGAGGTTTCTTCTGACGCACAGCAACCGTGCGAATCATTCCACCAATATTTCGGACCGTTTCCAACTCATGCGTCTTGCCGCGTTCCGCAAGATGACACTCAAGCTCATAGCTGTAGTCGAAATGGTCTTCGACCTGGCCCTTGCCACGACTTGTGATGAAAATCACTTCCTCGATTCCGGACGCAATACACTCCTCGACGATCACCTGAATGGCAGGCACATCAACGATGGGCAAGAGTTCTTTTGGCACTGACTTGGTGACTGGCAAGAGTCGTGTACCAAGACCAGCCACGGGAATTACAGCCTTACGAACCTTCTTCGACATCGTATTCAACCTTCTGAGGTAAGCGGCCCAATGGAGCCGCGTGGCATGAACTTGGAAAAACTACTTCGAATCGGTTGGAGCCGACTCGGGTTTATACGCACGCCAGACTGCCGGCGGGGCATCTTTGATTTTGACCCAGAAATAGATACCGACTCCAAGGAGGACAACCGACAAGTACTGAGCAGGCGTCAAATCAAAATATCTCGCGTCTCCGCCAGCCTCTGGCGGCACCCGAAGAAAGTCCAAGAAGAATCGTGCGGGTGCGTACATCGTCGCAATCAGAGCCGGAAAGAAACCCACTGGTTTGGGTTTTCGGTCTGCAATCAGCACCGCTGCGACAATGAAGATCCACCAAATCGCCTCGTAGAGACCAAGATCGTGGCGAATCGTGCCGTCGGTCCACTGGACGCCCAGAAAAAAATCCGTGACCGAACCAGGATGGTCATGAACGCTGGCGCATCCAAATCGGCCGAACATCCAAGCGAACGTCAAGGCGTAGGCCGCAAGGTCAACCAACTCGGCGAAATTCCGTTCGGGATGACGCCATTTGTAGATGAAGGCCGCCATGACCCCGCCGATGAACCCGCCATAACTTGAAATCGAGCCCCATACCTTGAACAGGATCAGCGGGTCTTCGAGGACCTTCTCGGGCTCATAAAACAAGACGTTGAACACGTGCGAGAAGATCCAGCCGATCACCACAAGGTACATTCCAAAATTCTGGAACTCCTCCCCCGAAAGACCGAATTCACGCTCGCCGCGACGCGAGGCCATGGTGAAGGCAAGCAGAAGTCCGATCGCTACAAGCAAACCAAAGGATTGGATCTTGAGCGGGCCCACGATTTCCCAGGGGCCGAACATAAAGAGGTCATATGGAATGGCGGCCAGCAGGCTCATGGCGATCTCACGCAAAAAAAAGACTGGCGGAAGCTACACCCATGACCCGCTTGGTGCAACGGGTGGAAGGGATGGAACATTATTGGAATAAGGATGTCGTACTCAACACATCAACTTGTTGAGGCTTTCATGCGATTTCTCTTCTGTTTGGCGATCGGTCTAATCTCACTTGGCATGCAGGGATGCGGGTTCCTCGATGACGAATTGGCCACCGAAGACGGGCTCTTCGGCTCCGGAGGTATCGGGTTGCATGGAACGGGTGCTTCTGGGTGTGGGGGCGCTTGGGGAACGCGCCGTGTGACGCGAACGGCCGCCAGAATCACGAGTACGGCGGCACACGTGGGCTCCGAAGAATTCGATATGGAGGCCATGAACTTCCAATCCAGCAGGGCGACAAAAAAATCATCGAACGCGAATCAGACCACTCGCCAAGCCAATGACGACGTCATTTTGCTCTTCGTCGAACATGAGAACGAAGTGGACAGCACCTTGACGACCTTCGAACGTGAAGGAGTCCACTGATTTTGGAGCGTCTCAATGAAGTATCACCCGTTCTTCTGTGAAGAGAATATCTGGCATCTATGCGACGCCCATCACAAGGGGTGGGCAGTCTTTGTGAGCAATGAAGCCGGCGCGGTTTACTTCGAACACCAACGCCTGCAGCCCACTGGTCTGATCTGGGATTACCACGTGGTCTACCTCGATACCGACGGGCAAATCACCGACTTCGATCACGAGGGAGACCTGACGAGGTCACTCGACTCGTGGTTAAGTCGCTCCTTCGCAAATTCACCCGAAGCATTTGCGGCCAAATTCCATTTGGTGGCGGCTGAGGACTATCTTCTGCACTTTTCAAGTGACCGTAGTCACATGATTAAAGACGGGCGCTGGTTGAAACCCCCTCCTCCCTGGCCAAAAATTGGAGCCGGAAACACCCTCTCAGCCTTTCTCCGCCTCGACTCCACGTGGCTTACGGTCACTGAACTCCTCGAATTCGACTCAGTCGACCGGTAACTTGAGTTTCGGCTCCACACAGGTATAGTGCTGGTAATCGGATTATTCATCAATTACGCCTGCAAGAAGGGTCGCCCAAGGATTACCAGTTGGTAATGGTCGATGTAGCGGAAAAAGAAGTGTCGGCAACGTCGCACTTTCCAATAGCCGGAGACGTGTTTGTCGGACGATTCACCATTGAATCCGTCCTCAACCGCGGTGGGTTTGGTTGCGTCTACAAGGCCATGCAAAACGATCTGGGACGGCCGGTGGCAATCAAGGTCCTCCGCCCCGCAAGCCGAGTCGGATTCAACGATGACGCGAGCGCCGAGGGGCGACGGCTGGAAATTGTCTCCAAGCGATTCGAACGTGAGGCGCAACTCGTTTCGCAACTTCGCGATCCGCATACCGTGTTGATGTACGAATATGGCCAGACCCCCGATGGCCTGCTTTACATGGTTCTGGAGTTCATCAGCGGTGATGCGCTTTCCA
>JBFFMO010000534.1:0-4034 GCA_041554035.1 Allomicrovenator sp.
CTGAGCGGCAAGTCTCCTCGCTGCGTCAGACCTTTCACTCGATCACAGAGCTGTGCCCAGTGTGCGTCCCAGGGCTGTGGTTCTGCGACGGGTCGTGGTGCCGCCTCGATCATGAACCTGCGGTCTTTTAGACGCAGAACTTCGCCTGCACCCAGGGCCTTTACGCCTCGCCAAACCGTTTGCTCGGCGAATAAACAGGCGATGGAACACATGAACCAGCTCAAATGAAGCGGCTCCAGAACCGGGGCGCCGTTTTCCAGCGTGGCCGATACCAGCATCGCCCGATTGGAGATCACGAATCGACCCGCCCGTTCGCCGTAATACAGATGGCGCGCGCCCAGAAAGTCCGCAAATGCCCTGACGTCGCCAGCGTCGTCGATGTCGATCACCGAGAACTCGCCCGCGTGTTGTGCGATCAGTTTTTGGGCTCCAAGGTCTGCTAATCTTGAAGCCAACCAAGGCGAAACGGGCGCAGCGACGGGAGCAGAGTCGATCCAACCGTCCCACGCCATCCATCCTTGGGCGTGGGCCGTGGACCATTCGCCTCCCGCAAGCTCGTCCAGAGTCGACCACACATAGAGCTTCGCTCCATCGGGCAACGCCATGACGCTCGTGGTCTCAGGAGTGAAGGGAAGATACGTCTGAGCGTGGTCAGCGCCGCCGCTGCTCACATATAAAAAGGCAGAGCTCATGAACACTCAAGGAGTCGAAGCGATCCCATTTGGGTAGCCCATATGGCAGCTGCTGCAGAAGTTGTCCGTTCCATCTGAGCCGATCGTCCCGTCGACTTCGGTGCGCTGGAAATGCCAGGTGACCGCTCCATCGGTGCCCACGGCACTTGGGTTCATGGCAGTAAAACCGGATTTCTTGGTGCAAGCGCTGTCTGAAAATTGGGCCTTCAAAAGCACGGCGGTAACGGGCATTTCAATCGCACGGTCACCAAAAGCTGCTTCGGCCTCGGGGCTCACCCATACCTCGACGTAATCGCCGCCGTGGGTGCTGCTTTTTGCGCACGTTTTGGTCTGGACGTAGACCGACTCCCAGTTCTCTGGATACGAAGAGGCGGAGTTGTACGCAAATACCGCCTCTTCGTCGTCTCCGCCACATCCCATGAACGCCACACAACACAAGCTCAAGAGAGCTGCTGATTTCCACATATCTCACTCCGGAAAAATTAATTCGTTAACGAAAACTAAACGTCTGAGTCTCTACTGATGACGGATGCGCAAGGAAGGTTTCATGTTTCTTGCCGTGCGTCAGCCCCTTTTTGTCGAGCCTTATGCTCAGCGCCGCTGCATTTTGAGTCTGGTGATTTCGGGTGCCGTGCAGATCGGCCCATCGTAGTAAGCCAGCGATACATCATCGCCCGAAATCTCGATTCGGGTGTGGCTGACCGTGCTTGCGTCATCGCGGTGCATGCAGACCGAAGTCGCCCCCCGTGAGGGAAGGTGGCCTCCAAAAACCGTGTCCATCTCGCCTGGCGTCCATTCATCGGCTTCGCCAAGGAAGCTTTCGATTTGCGCCCGTCGGCTTTTTTCGACCAGGACGTGCTCAAATCCTGATGAAACCTGAGCCATCGGCAATGACGTAGGTTCAACATCCAGGCGTTCGCCATCCCATGTGAAAAGCGTCGCACTCGCGTTCGAGTTTGCAGGTGAGGAGGCCACGATAAGCCAGAACGGACGGAAATGATGGAGTCCGTGCCCCATGCTCTCCATTTCGTCCATGACTTCGCCCATCGTCCGCATTTGGAGCATTTTCGGGACGAGCACTCCTCTGCTTCTTGCCTCGCGTGGAGGTGGCCGGATATCCGCGGCGTAATTATTGAGTAGGGACACCGCAATTCCGGACGTGTTTACGCCCACCCAGGATCCGCCAGCGTCACGGTCACGTGGAAAAATGGCGCCAACCCCACGTTCGAATTCGTGAACGCTCGGCGGTTCGGCGATTTGACGAGTGACCTGTTCATCGCGATTGCACGCGAGGATGAGGTGTCCGTCACGGACGGATTGTAAGACTGTGGTGCACATTTGCCGCTCGTCGTTTGCGCAGTGTTGTTTGTGGGGATAAAAACCCTTATTGAACGGCGCGCATCCATTTTGCTGCCCTTTCTTATAGGCTTCAGTCTCGACAGGTCAAACGTGTCCCCGAATCCGAACTTAAAACCCAGCGATCGTTCCTGCCTTGAAACGACTGTTTCGATGTGGCGAGAGCGATATGCGGCGCTGGTGGCGGAGCGAGAGCAACTTCAGCGGCGACCGAAGGCCAAATGGTCGTTTGTTGTCGTGACGTGGTGCGGTGGCGAACTCCTTTTGAAATGCCTCGACCGGATCGTCGAGCAGCAGGGTTTTGAGCGAGAAGAGCTTGAAGTGATCTTGGTCGATAATGGCGGCCTGGAGGTTTCACCGGCTCTTCGCGAGCGAGTCGACACGATCATTCATATGCGACAGAACTCGGGCTGTTCCACCGGTCGTAATGTTGGAGCCGCCTGGGCGAGCGCGCCCATGCTTTCTTTCATCGACGACGACGGACTCGTGGGTCTCGATTACGCGACAAACGCCACCAGACATTTGCAGGAGGCCAACGTCGTCGCCCTGCGCGGTCGGGTTGTGGCGCGCGCCCATCGGTATTTCACCACGCTTGCTGGGCATTACGATCGCGGCCCCGCGGTGATCGACGAGTGTTTGACTGCCGAGGGGACGATGGCGATTTGTCGCGCCACGTTTTTGAACGCAGGTGGATTTCCAGAAGGCATGGTGGGGCACGAGGGCATTCATCTGAGCTACCGAATCTTGAACCAGAAACCTGATGTTCGGTTGATCTACGCCCCTGATGTTGTGCTCGCTCATGATTACATGAAGAGTTGGCGGCATTTTGTTCGAAAGTCGGCCAATTATGCGTGTCTGGATTCTCGCGCGATGGTCACCGACCCGGAACTCGCGGCCTTTGTGGCCGATCAGCTTTCCAAGAAATTTCCGCGGCCTCAGCGAACTCCCGACGAGTACGTCGCGCGGGCGATTCTCCTGACGATGCGAAAGGCCATCGTGCTCGGCGTGCGGCTGGGCAATGTTCTTCAGTGAATCGCGTCCATCCGCCAGCGGTTTCGGTCGTGATTCCAGCCTACCGTCAGGCGAAATTTCTGAACGCGTGTCTGGATAGCGTCGCTGCCCAAAATTATCCTGGCGTGCTGCAGGTGATTGTCGTCGATGACGGATCGGAGGACGGTTCGGCAGATCTGGCGGCCGCACATTCTTCACGGCCGATGGTGATTCGTCAGCAAAACACCGGGGTGAGTGGAGCTCGAAACCGCGGCATCCAGGAAGCGACAGGAGAGTTCATCGCCTTTTTAGATGCCGATGATCGCTGGCACCCCGGGAAACTTGAGGCTCAAATCAAAGCGTTGGTTTCGCACGGACAGCCCGCACTTTCATTCACCCGCTACCGTCGCGTCGATCCCGCTGGGGCGCCGGTCGCGGCATCCGCAGACCACCCAGCACAAGATCTCCAACCAAGCGCACGCCGCCTCATCCGACAGAACTTCATCGGGACATCCTCGGTCATCGTTCACAAGGATTGTCTTGACCGTTGTGGTGGTTTTCCGACATCCCACGGATTGCTTGGCGCAGGCCAAGACTTTGCGCTCTGGCTTCGGATCGCTGCCCACTATCCGCTCATTTATGTTCCAGAGATTTTGACCGATTACACGGTTCATCCCACCAATCGAGTCGGCATCGATCCGCTCAAACACCATCAGGGCGGAGTGAACGCACTGCGATCACTTCAAGACTGGGCCCCCGCGGAATTTTCAGAAATGAGTGGTGCACCGCTGTCGATGGTTTTGGCCAGGCGGCGTGCGAAGCTGATCAAGGATCTCGTCTTGCGGCGGCACGAATACCCAGCTGGCTCACTTGGCCGACTTTTCGCTGCGTTTGCTCGTGGCGAGTGCTGAGCCGCTTGGCTTTGCGCTTGGCCCGCCGGGCTCTAGCCCTGGTCCGCCGGGCTCCAGCCCGGCATTGCGATTGTGACTGGTGCGC
>JBFFMO010000535.1:0-4030 GCA_041554035.1 Allomicrovenator sp.
ATGGCACGAATTGATTGGCGCATTGCACCCAATGGGGACGTGTTTTTCATCGAGGTCAACGCTCTGCCTAGCCTTGAGCCGGGAGCTGGGCTCTACGAAGCGGCTGCACAATCTGGCCTGAAGACCACCGAAGACGTTCTGAACACGATCGTCAAGAGTGCCGCAAGCCGCTATGGCCTGAAAGAAGGTCCGCAAACCAAACGAAAGATCCGTGTGGGACTGTTTTTCAACGTCAAACGAATCAAACCCCTGATCGACGGGGAGAACGACGAAGATGCCGAGTACGACGCTCCGAGCACGATTGCCGCCATTCAGGGCGCGATCGAAAGTCTGGGCCACGAGGTCATCTTGCTTGAGGCGCGGGCGGACATCTTGCGCAAAGTCGAGGACGCCAACATCGACGTGGCTTTCAACGTTTCCGAGGGACTCACCGGGCGGACGCGCGAGGCCGTCGTGCCGGCGATTCTGGATATGCTAGGCATCCCATTCACCGGATCTGACGCCGTCACGATGGCGCTTACCCTCGACAAGGCCTTGGCCAAGCGCGTCGTTCGCGATGCCGGCGTGCCGACGCCTCGGTCGGTCGTCCTGTTTACCGGCAAAGAGAAGCTTCCCACGGGAATCACGTATCCCGTGATGGTGAAGCCGGTCGCCGAGGGTTCCTCGAAAGGCGTCTTGGATTCGGGCGTAGCCGAAAACGAGGCCGAGTTGCGCCACAAGGCCGTGGCGATGATCGAAAAATACAAACAGCCAGCCCTGGTGGAGACCTACCTTTCGGGTCGGGAATTCACGATTGGTTTGCTGGGAGGACCTCGTCCGCGCGCGTTGCCTCCGATGGAAATCGTGTTCAAACCCGGCGTTAAGAATCCGGTGTATTCTTTTGCTCATAAACAGGAAGCGGGCCTTGTCAGCTATCAGGTTCCGGCCATTTTGGACGCGAAGCTCGCCAAAGAAATCAATCATGTCTGCCGGCTTTCATTTGAGGCCTTGGGCTGTCGCGATGTTGCGCGTATAGACGTTCGCTGTGACGGCAATGGGGTGGTGAATTTCATTGAGTGCAACCCCCTGCCCGGCCTCACGCCAGGCTGGTCGGACCTCTGCCTGATTTCGGACGCCGCAGGAATCACCTACGAAGAGCTTATCAAGCAGATCCTGTCTCCAGCGTTGCGCCGCTGGAAGAACCAACGACGTGCTCCGCACGTGGCGCAAAAACAGAAGGCAAAAACATGAGCGACCGTCGTCGTTATCGGGACCTGGGGCTGACCATTGGCGTGTTTCCTACGGGAAAACACAACGCGATTACAGATGTGGCAGGGGTCCGTGTCGGCCACAGCACCGTGATTCACGACGACGGACCGGCGCGCACAGGCGTGACCGCCATCATGCCCAATGAAGGCAACGTCTTTATGGACCGGATGGTCGGTGGCTCATTTGTCTTGAACGGTGCCGGCGAGTTGTCGGGCTTGGTGCAGGTGCAAGAATGGGGATTGATCGAAACCCCTATCCTTCTGACAAATACCCATAGCGTCGGCATGTGCTCTGGAGCTCTTACGGCAACTTTGTCCAAGCTTTACCCCACGATCGGCGACACCCACGACGTCTTGATACCGCTGGTCGGCGAGTGCGACGACTCCTATTTGAACGACATCAAAGGGCAGCATGTGAAGCAGGTTCACGTGGACGAGGCCCTCTCGAACGCCAGTGATACCGTGGTTCCTGAGGGCAATGTCGGTGGCGGAACTGGCATGGTGAGTTTCGACGTCAAAGGTGGCATCGGAACGTCTTCTCGTGTCGTGAAAATGGCCGACTCCTACACGATCGGCGTGTTGGTGATGAGCAATGTGGGACGCCTGGAAGACCTTCGGATCGATGGCGTGGACATTGGGAACCGCCTGCTCCGCGAAGGCTTCCAACCCGGCGATATTCGTCCCAACCTTTATGGAAGCATCATCGCGGTGCTTGCCACTGACGCCCCACTTTCGACGCACCAGATCAATCGGCTTTGCAAACGCGTCGCGTTGGGCATCGGACGAACGGGTTCTTATGCGGCGCACGGCTCAGGCGAAATCGTGCTTGGATTCTCGACGGCCAACAGCGTGCCGCGTGACGGAGACCAAGACGTGTATGATTTCCGCGCCATGGCGGACACCCGCATGGATAAATTATACCGTGCGGCGATCGAATGCACCGAAGAGGCGATGATCAACGCGATGTGCATGGCTCGTCCGATGTCGGGAATCAACGGTCATTATGTCCACGCCCTTCCGTTGGACGACCTCGCAGCCATCATGCGTCGAGTGGCAGCTGCGTGACGTTTTTTGCGACTTTCGATCGGGGCCTTGATCTCGATGGCACGTGCAGATAGCTTCACGCGACTTATGGCATGAGGAATTCAGTGAAAAACATCTCCTGGTTGGTATTGTCGGTTTTGTTGGTGGGAGCGTGTTCGGACGACAAGGCAGGGATTTCGATCCCTTGCACTGACGACGAACTCTACGACCAGGTGAACGATGTATGCGTGCCACGTGGGATGCCTACTCCCGATGTCGGTCTTCCCGATGTTGGCGAGGGCGATGCGGGTGAGAACAACACCGTGCCCGACATGGACACCGAACCGGACACCAACCAGCCCAACCAATGTGACCGCGACAACGACGGCGCTGAATCGATCTCATGTGGCGGGAACGACTGCGACGACAACGCTCCTTATTTGTCACCGCTGCTTCCAGAGTTTTGCGACGACATCGACAACGATTGTTCTGGTGTGAATAACGACGGCCTTGATTGCTCGTTTTTCGCGCACAGCAACGACACGTTGTACAAAGTCGACCCGTTCTCGAAGACCATTGTCGAAGAATCCACTCCGATGCCCGGTGGAGCTGACACCCTTCAAGACATCGACACCCATCCCGACGGCCGACTTTTCGGTGTTTCACGCACCAGTCTTCTGCGTTTTGATGAACCATCGAATAAATGGGCCAAAGTTGGCGATTTTGGAATCGAAGTCGGCGACCCCAACGGCATGGCCATCGACCAAGGTGGTGCAGTTTTGATCACCGCCGGAACTCAGACGTTCGAAGTTGACCCTGAAACCGGGGTGGCGACGTTGCTTGGGGATATGGGCGACTTCTACTCAAGTGGTGATTGTGTCGTGAACAAATACGACACGATTTTCATGACCTCAAAACGCGACATGGAAGACGACAGCCTGATCTTGATCAATCGACAAACTGGGATTGGCACTCAGATTGGCAATATCGGTTTCAGAAAGATCTACGCGCTGACCTCAGCCTGGGGCAAGCTCTGGGGCCTCAACGATCAGGGTCAGCTCATTACGATCGACGAGCGCACCGGCGCCGGTACCCTTGAGCAGACATTTGAGGGTATCCGCTTCTTCGGAGCCGCGAGCACTCCCAACCGCTGAGCTTGGGACTTGTGCGATTTGCCTGTATGCTGACCGCCAAGCCTTCAACCCAGATGAGTCATGGCCAATTTTCTTGATTCTTCATCGGATACGGATCGTCGTATCGGTGATTTCGCGACCCGACTCTTTCGGGTCGAATCTCATATTCGCCGGGGCGAACGCCGTGCTGCGCGCGCTCAATTGAACGGCATGCTCGACGAACTCGAACTGCTCGCTCGTGAGATCGAGTTGCCCCTTGAAACCATCATTGTGGGGGCCCAACTCGGGTTCTTTTCAGGTGGATCTGTGACACGCGGTCGCATTCCTGGGGCGCTCATCGGAGCCTGTGCGGGTTGGATGTACGGGCAACATAATCATTTGCAGTACCGCCGCCTCATCGTAGAGCTGATCGAACGTGTCGCGGAGCTCTACACTTCGCTTGAGCTTGCCGACCGGCAGGCAGCGGCAAAAATTGAAAAGAGCGCCTGAAGCGCGTAGTTTGGTCGCATGCGCTCAATTTACCTACTAGCTATCATCGGACTGGTTGCCTGCGCCGAGGGAGAAGTCCCCTCGTCCGACGCAGGTGATGCAGGTGTCATGACCTCAAACGACATGACGGTCCTGCCC
>JBFFMO010000536.1:0-4028 GCA_041554035.1 Allomicrovenator sp.
GCCGGTAACCGTTACCGACCAGCTCTCGCCGCCAGGTAGCGGACACCTTGGCCTCCACATTCGGTGCCGGAACGCGGAAGGCGACGCCCCAACAGGAGCCGCCCGCGTCCAGAGCCAGCATCAGGTTGGGGTTGAAGCGATTTCCACTGGAATCCACGTCCGTCACAAACCCGTCAATCGCTCCGGGGAACCAATCCTTGTTGACCTCCCAATTGGGTCCCCAGGCGATGTAGCCGTAGTTTTGGCCTATGCCTATGCCCTCGACAAAGAGGTTCCAAACGTCGCCATAACGTTTCATTTCGAATTGTCGCGTGGGACGTTCGGACTCAGGGTCGTCAAAAAGCAGGATATCCACGCGCGTCGCGTTCTCGGAGTAGACCGAAAAATTGATGCCTTTTTCTAGAACCGTGGGTCCCAAAGTGTTTAGCGCTTCGACCTCGGTCGCCGCCATCCCGGGTGCCAACGGCTCCGTGTGGTAGAGACGCACGCGGTTTTCGTCTTGGCTGCAGCCAAAGGAAAACAAGATTAGCGCTAAGAGATATGCTGATTTCATCGGACCTTCATGCGTGAATGGCTTCTGAACGAGGCATTATGTCAGGGGAAGCAACGAAGCTCAAACCTCGTCGGCGTTAGCTGTGAGCGGTGAGCAGCGAGCAGCGGGCAGTGGGATGAGCCTCCGGCGTTGTGCTTGGTGGCAGGCCCTATGGCCTGCCTTGCGATTTGCGAAGTCAGCCCAACGCTAGCAAGTCATCCAGATACTCAGAGTACTTGGTGTTCGACCACATCTCGGCCAAGTCACGCGGGGTTTTCTTGTCGCTGTCCAATGCTTTGAAGTCCGCGCCGGCTGCGACCAAATGGTCCGCAATCGTACGCAACATATCATCGAAACCCGGATCAAGGTCTCCGGCCATGCCATGAAGTGCTGTCCGACCGAACTGTCCCTTGGCGTTGACGTTGGCTCCGTGGGCGATCATCCAAGCGATCATCTCAGGACTTCGGGCACCGACCGCGTATGCCAAAAGTGGAGCCCGATCGACCTTTTTATTCAGGTCCAACCCCTTTGAAACGAGGTATTTCACGACCTTCAGCTGGCCGTGGTTGATCGCAACAATGATCGGCAGCGCGTAGCCATTCAGAATCTTCTTCGAAAAATCCGCGCCTTTTGACTCAAGTTCTTTAACCTTATGTGCATCATCGCAGTGTTGGCAAAGCGCCAGAACCTCGTCCTGAAACGGATTATGATTCGGCCAAAGCACATCCTTAAATTCGATCTCACCGACGATCGGCTCAAGGAGCCGTGGCGGAACCGAATCCGTGGTCGTGGGCAGGAACTCCGGCTCGATGGCATACGAGATAATTATTGGGTAATTACTGCCTAATATCTTGGCCTTCAACCCATCCAAAAACGCAGACATTTCCGGCCCATGTGGACCTTCCGGCCGGCCGTGCCAGTAGATCATCGTTGCGGTCGCGAGCTCACAATGCCGGTCTTCGATGATTTTCTGCAGGCCAGATACACCATCATCCCAATTAAAATAATAGGCTTTTTTAAAGAGCTTTTGCGTGGGTTTATTTGATGCCATTATTTCCTCGCTCAATACCGAACCTCCCGCGCCCATTGGACGTTCGCGGAGTCCTAGTTCATAGTGACGTTCTCGCATCCAACCCACGAAATCCAGTGTGGACTTCCCAAGTTTGGCAATTGGGAGGGAATTTGAAAAAGTCATTTGGATTATCGTTAATCATGCTTTGCGTTGGTTGTGAATCCGCACCAGCAGATGTGATTCCAGCAAACGACGACGCGGATTCCCCGGCCGTGCAACCGGCTGTTCTTGAACCACCCACCTCCGATGAATCAAATCCTCCTATCGCAAAAATCCTCGACACTTGCGAGGGGCGCGGATGTGATGGGGTATGGTTGATCGAGACATCGTGTGTCCTTACGCCCTACTTGCTGGAAGCTCGAAGCGTCGCATTTGGCGGGGACGAACGCCCGTTGATTGGGCTGATTAAGCTTGATGAACTGCCTTCCGCAGTCGTGCTGCAGTTGCCGACAGGCTTTTCGCCCTTAATCTACGTCGCCGAACAGGGACATGTGATCGACTTTCAGTGGGAAGCATTCAGCAATCAGACCGAAGGTGGATTGGAAGATAATATTCGAAAGATCCGGAATCTCATGGTTCGCACCAGTGTCGTAAAAGGAGATCTCGAATCGTTTCGGAACCGCGTCGACGAAGACATCGAATCAAGAATTTTAAGTGATTATAGCGCCGCGGATCTCTCAGGTCGTGACTTGAGCAATCGGCGATTACCTAAAGCCAACCTCAGCGGTTCCGATTTATCCCGGGCGGATTTGAGTGGTTCGGATTTATCGGGCGCATTTTTGTTCCGCACGGATTTGACCGGCGCAGACATCTCCGGAACAGATTTCACGAACGCAAAGTTTCGGCAAACAATTTGCCCAGACGGTTCGATTACCGACACGTCCTGCAGATGAATCCCCCATGAATTCGAAACCTCTCATGCATGGTTTGGCTGCATAACGACCTTAGTGCAGGAACTGGGAGTCAGTCTGGGACGGTTGCTTCGCGGAACACCAGGTTCACGCGCTTTCCGTGCTCGGTCAGGTGGTAATTCGGTCCCCGGCTCTTGTCCCCTTCTTCTCTCGCCCGCACGTCGATGCTCGCCTCGCCGATTTCACTTCCCATCAAGGCGAAGATTCGGCTCCCCAAGAATATTGGACGAGTATTTCCGTACCAGTCGATGCATGACGTTTCGCACTGGGTCTCGCTGCCCGAGGCCGAGATCTGGCCGATGCGAGAAATCAATCCCGACTTTTGAACACCGAAGAACGACACGGAGGAAACGGCCCCCGACCAGAAGCCATCGCTCACGCTGCCGGACTCGTTGACGACCGGCAGCCCAAAGATCCCGCCGTCTTTGTTGGGTTGAAAGAAGAACCCATGGGTTCGCCATTCGGTGATCGAAGCCCCCTGGAAATCGAATGCAGGAATGAGCTCCAGTGCCCCGTCCAACTGTCCCGTCATCAGCGAGATTCCGTCAGCGGTGTCGACCACGATAAGCGCGCCCACACCTGGCATCGCTTCGACCTTTTGGACCGCTCCGGCGACTTCCAGAGTCTGCGTTTTGCGGGTCGCGTCGTCGTAACCAATCACCGAGTAACCGTCGCCTTCTCGGCCCGCCACGTACCAATCACCGACCCAACGCTGCTGCGACAACCATCCACTTTCGTCGGAGATCATCACAGCCCCGACGTCTTTTTGTTTGGCGTGTGCGGCGAATTTTTTAAGCGGAAGGTGCAGAATCTTGGTCTTCGATTCGTCGTCGGTGACCGCCACACGGAGCACACCTTTGCGTTCGCTGAACGCCATCTGCGACGTCGGGTAACCCTCCACGCGATGCGTGGCCGCAGCCAAAGTCTTGATATTGAACGCCGCGACACGGCCTTCGCCCCACAGGAAGATATGGTCGGGAGACACGTAGTGTTGGCTGTACCAGTTGTCGAGCAATGCACGAGCATTGCAGTCCAGACTGCCGTCCGCGGGCAAACGGCAAGACACGATCGTCTGGAACGACGGGGAATAGGGGATTTCCGCGGGACGGAGCACCGAACGCCAATCAAATAGATTCTTTTCGATTTTAAATCCGGCCATGTTCGCGCGGTCGATATACGACAAAATTCGCGGGAAGGTGGGCTTTTCGGCATACGGATCGACGTAAAACGGCATGTAGGTGATCAATCGCCCATCGACCATGCGCGAGGCGTAATTTTCACCCGAATAGTAATCGTTGGATTCGAAATACGTGGACTTCAGGCGCTTCAGCCTGCCCTTAGAAAGCCGAAACGACGAGAACTCAGTCACCCCGCCCACTTGAGACGCCGGATCGTCATCGGCCATCACGATACCGTAGCGATATCCGATGACATAAATCATGTCCCCGTTGACGAGCATTTCGTCGTACCAAACGTCAGCGTTTAACGCGTCTGTCTGGGCCACCCGAATCGA
>JBFFMO010000537.1:0-4024 GCA_041554035.1 Allomicrovenator sp.
CCATCAATTCCTGATTCAGGGCGTTCAGCTCGGCTTCTTGTGCCCACTCGGGCTTTGCTCTCAAACAGACCAACCCAAAGACTCCGTCGGTGACGAGCTCAAAATCACGCGAGAGGCGGACTTTTTCGCGCAGCGTTGCGGCCATCTGAAGGTGGTCGCGTAGCATCTCTTGGATGCCTTCCACACCGTAACTTCGCAGAACAAACCATAGCTTCAGCGCGCGAAACCGGCGTCCAAGCTGGATGCCCCAATCACGAAAATTGGGAACTTCAGCGTCGTAAGTCGTGCGAAGGTATTCCGGTGTGAGTTCGAAGGCCGCGAGCAAAGAGGACGGATCTTTGACGAAATAAGCGGTGCAATCAAAGTTGGTGAGCATCCATTTATGGGGATTAAAAACGTAGGAATCCGCCAACTCCACGCCGTCGATCACCCATCGTAATTCGGGCAGCAGCGTGGCAGTTCCCGCGTAGGCCGCGTCGACATGAAACCACACGTCGAATTCCTGACAGATTTCGCCAAGCTGACGAATCGGATCGATGGCCGTCGATGACGTGGTGCCCACGGTGGCGCAGACAGCGCAAGGCGTATGACCGGCGGCAATATCGTCCAAGATGGCGGATCGAAGCGCGACGGGGTCCATGGAAAATTCTGAATCGGTCGGGATTCGCACCAGATTTTCCAGACCAAAACCGGCAATTTTTACGGCCTTGTCGATCGACGAATGCGCCTGGTCCGACGCATAAATTCTGAGGCTTTTTTCGGTTTTCCCAGAACGACCGATTTGCCCTGCGCTTCGGAGTTCCCTGGCCGTAATTAGGGCGACGAGCGTCGCGGTTGAGGCCGTGTCTTGGATGACGCCACGGAAGGTCGCGGGCAATCCGCAGGCCTCGGCCAGCCAGGCCATGACAACTTCTTCAAGCTCGGTCGCAGCGGGCGAGGTCTGCCAGGACATGCATTGCGCGCCGAGCGTCGCCGTGAGCATTTCTGCCAGAATAGACGGAGGTGAATTATTGGCCGGAAAATAGGCGAACCAGCCCGGATAATTCCAATGCGTCATGTTGGGGACGATTATTTTCCTAAAATCCTCAAAAATGGTCTGGAAAGACTCTCCGGATTCCGGCGCCTTGGGCGGCAGAAGTCGCCGAACGTCGCCCGGTTTGGTCGGAGGAACGACCTGATATTCAGTGGCCGACATATAATCGGCCATCCAATCTACGAGTTCATGAGCGTGGGTTCTGAATTCATCTGGCGTCATTCGGAAAAACTCGGGTGCTGGCATGTGTGTTCACCTGGTCAAACAGGCGAGCCGCATCCTCGCAAATCACACCGCCGGCGACAAACTCATTCAATTGGCCGTCCTCACGGAGTGATGAGCACGTGCTGATATTGCCGTCATAGGTGCACTCGATCGCCGCGGCAATGTCGGCACAGCGCAATGAACCTGAACACGCGCCTTCGCCGAAGTTTTCAAATGAAAGCGTGCAGTTTTCAGGAGCCACGCAAGTTGCCGCACTTCGCAGACCGCTGCACACCTGCTCATGGGGGCAATCCCACCATGTATTGCATGATTGCCCGGCGCCTCCTGTGGCGGCAGCGACCGTTACTTCGGCGACCGACCAAGCGTCGCCCTTGTTGTCGTCAACCGTCGTGTCGTTCGTCGCGCCGTTGGTGCCCGTCGTGGCTGCGGCTTCTGGATCGGGCTGGCATTGCCCATTCTCGTCACAGATGGAGCCCAGAGGACACTCGTCGTCCTCGACACAGCCGACATCAAACTGGAAAAAACAGGCCGAACTCATCGTGGCGACAGCGAAACAAAAAGAAGTGATGCCTAAAAATCGTGTCATGCCGGACTCCACTAGAGTGATTGCGCCAGAGGGTGTCCAGCGCATAGATTGTCCATCGGCACGTGCGAACACAGACTTTAGTTCGAGGATTAATTTGCAGCCGATTCGGATCGAGAAAGGAAGCTTTCAGGCCTATGAGGCCGCTCGGGCGGTGCTTGGGGTGATGCGCCGCGAAAACGCGTTGGATATTTCTGAGACACAGGCCATGGCTTGGACCGGATTGCCTCAGGAGAGTGTCCGTGCTGGATTTGTATTTCTTGCCGCCGATTCGGGGGTGCGTCTCTACACTTCACAATCGCGACTGATGCTGTCGTTTGGCAGACTTCCGCGCTTTTCTGTGTATTTTTTGCCAGCGTGGGTGCTCAAAGCATGGGTCACGATGCGCGGCGTGATGCATGCCATGTGGCCGCTTCTGGCGCTGGCGCTGACCGCCGCTGCACTCTGTGGACTCACCGCGACTTATCTGGCGGTCATCATCGAGGTCTTTCCAAATGGCGCGAAGCTCGCGACCGGATTGGCGGCTCTGGGTTTGGGGATTCTGCTTCTTTTTGTGATGCCGGCAATCACCCTGTTATTTGCGCTGGGTCTTCCTGTTCTGGGGGTCGTGGCGATTTTTTATGGCGAATGGCGAGCCGGATTTGCGCTGGTGCCTTTGACGGCGGTGGTCTGGTTCGGTCTGCCTTTCATGTGGTCGATCGGAAAACGACTGACCGAGCGCGCCTGGAACCACGTCCGTTTTTTGTTCAATTTTGGTCGCGACACGGGCGATGCTCTTGAAAATGAGCGTCTTTTTGTCCAGCTCACTCGAGCACGAGGCGGCCGCGTGGTTCTGGCCGACCTTTGTGTGCTTCACGGTTGGAGCATCAAAAAATCTTTCGCCGAAATGCAACGACTTTTGGTGGAGTACGGCGGCGAAGTTTTGGTCGATGATTATGGGCGGATTTGGTTTGATTTTCCGACGCTTTCGGACGGCCTGCCGTTGGCTCCAAATCCAATCTGGAAGAGAGAGCGCGAGCCACGACTGGTCTTCGACGAACGTGCCCGCCGACTCGACGTCGCGATGGTGGTGCTGGTGGTCGCAGGGGTCGTGCCCTACATCTATCTGATGCTCGAGAAATACGAAGGGACCCGACGCGCCGCGGAATATGTGTGGTTGGGCTGGGGTTCTGGGGCGCGCGCCGCTGCACTTTTCGCGTTCTACACCGTGTTTTTCGTGGTGATTTTGATATTCGCGCGTCGTGTTCTGGTGGGATGGCGGCAAAAAAAATGGATGAATCGATTGCATTGGTTTGAGCTCTTGAGAGCCGCCACTCGAGGTCAGGTTCGGGTTGATCAGAGCGACCTCGATGCAGGATTTGTCAAACGTTTGAAGGGTGAAGTTTCGGCGAAAGAAGGAGAAAGCCTGGTGCTGGAGTTTTCTGAATTTCGGCAATTGGATTTTGCCGAAGATATCTGGGGCCGCGTTTCAAGGCGCGCATAGCTTCCCTAGGTTGCGGCAGATCTCTTCAGGGGCTACAAGAGGTCGATTTTCAAGGTGATTTTTTATTTCATTGCAGGAGAAAACGATGCAAGAACAACAAGAACGACGAGTATTTCTCAAGAATTTGGCCATTATGACCGGAGGCGTCGTGTTGATGCCTTATGTCATTTCGTGTGGGACCAACCCGCCTGTGGTTGAATCCATGCCAGAGCCAGAGGTCGACACCACAGCGGTCGAAGAAACAGTCGTGGATGCGACGGCGGTACCGGTCACCAAGCCAGAAGGTTGGGAGCCCATCGCCTACAACACGGCTCGTGGAAATATGGGATTCATTCCTGAGTCTTATTTGCCCGATGTGAACGGTCCAGACGGTCCCCTCAAGCACGTGGGCAAACACCTTCCCTACGTTCCGACCATTGACGCATCGATGGTTCCCGCTGGATTCCTGGCCATCATGTGGGGTGATCCCGCGTTGGGACGAGCCAAGCACCCGAACGCTCCGAAGAGCGAATCCAATCCAACGGGTCATTGGTATAATTCGATCAAAATCCGAAAGGCCATCGACGGCGAAGCCGAGGAATTGATTTCGGTTTACAGCAATTGGCCGGGCACAGAAGAAGGCGATAATGGCGCCTATGCTGTTTCTGGTGGAGGCGACATCACTGCCGACAGCGGTAAAAACACCGTCTATCTGGCTGCG
>JBFFMO010000538.1:0-4018 GCA_041554035.1 Allomicrovenator sp.
GATAACCCACGTAATCTCGCGGCAGAAAATCAGGAGTTCCTCGAGAACGCCCGCATGTACACCAACGATTCGATGGCCAGGGAAAACCTGAAGCTTGCGTCGTTCATCGTGCGTAACGATCGCCCGTTCACCGAGATCATCACCGCTGATTACATGGTCATGAACCCCTACACCGCTCGCGCCTACGGCGTGACCGACATCGCGTTTGAAAACCCGATGGACGTCAATGAGTGGAAAGCGGGACACATCACGGGCGTGCCACACTCCGGTGTGTTGTCGTCGCCGATGTGGCTGAATCGCTTCCCGACCACACCGACCAACCGAAATCGTCACCGCGCACGTATGGTCTACTCGTTCTTCCTTGCGACCGACGTCATGAAGCTTGCTTCGCGTCCGCTGGATCCGACCTCGTCGATTCCAAACCCAACGCGTGAAAACCCTGATTGCGCCGTCTGCCACACGGTCATCGACCCTGTCGCTGGCGCCTTGCAGAACTGGAACGAAGAAGGAAGCTACTCGCCGCCTGAAGAGGGCTGGTACGAAGAAATGTTGTTGCCAGGGTTCGAAGACAAAGAGCTTCCGTTCGAAACGGACCTTCTTACCGCAACCCAATGGCTTGCGCGTCAAATCGCAGTCGATATCCGTTTCCCAACGGCCATCATCCACCACATGTACCGCGGCATCACGGGTCAGGAGCCTTTGCTCTTCCCCGACGATTCCTCGTCACCTACCTATGCGGATGAGGTTTCTGAATACGAAGTTCAGGCCGAGGCATTCGACGAAATCGCAGCGAAATTTGTCGCCAGCGATTACAACCTGCGCGTCATCATCAAAGAGATCGTCAAGTCGCAGTACTACCGCGCCAAAGACCTCAAAGATGAAACCGTTGCACCGATCGTCAACCACCTGGGTACGGCACGTATGCTGACTCCTGAGCTTCTCGATCGCAAGATCGAGGCAGTCACGGGCATGCCATGGGCCGCAACCAACGGTAACCGTTACCTCCTCACCGAGAACGAGTACCGCATGCTTTACGGCGGTATCGACTCGGATGACGTGATTGCACGCATCACCGAGCCCAACGGCATCATGGCGAATATCCAGATGCGTATGGCCAATGAGATGGCTTGCCAGGTCACCGCGCGTGACTTCACTGAGCCCTCAACACGCCGTCGTTTCTTCCCATTCGTTGAAACGTCGACACTGCCAATCAACGAAGCAGGGTTCCCTGAGCCAGAAGCTGAGCTGAAGATTCGTAAGAACCTTTCGCACATGCATTACCATGTACTTGGTGAGGTTTTGGAGCCGAACGACCCAGAGATCACACGTAGCTTCAACCTCTACGTGCAGACACTACAAGAAGGCCGCCTGAAGATGGCAGCGGGTGATTTGACCGGCGATTTCGCTTGTCGCGCCACGACCAATCTTCAGGGTGTCGAACTTCCAGAAGACCTGCAGATTCGTCGAGACGACAATTACAACATCCGAGCATGGATGGCTGTCGTGACGTACCTGATGGCCGACTTCAAGTTCCTTTACGAATAATTACGAGCACAAAGACGGAGATAACCATGGATCGTCGAGATTTTATGAAATTAGCTGGTGCTTGCGGTCTCGTGCTCGCCTCGCCGCTAACCACGCGTGAGGCAGAAGCTCAAGAGGCTGCGCCCTATACCGGACCGCTCTACATTTTTGTAGGTGCAAGCGGCGGCTGGGACCCCACTAGCTTTGCTGACCCGAAGGGATTCCTTAGCGAGAACGAGGAAAACCCGATGAACCGCCTCTATGCGGCGGCTGATATCGCCAATGCTGGCAATATCCCTTACGCACCGTTTACGGGCGCAGGTTCGTCGTACGGGCGTTTTGTCGAGAAACATTATCAGCGGATGCTGGTACTCAACGGTCTGGATACTCAGACCAATGGCCATGACTCGGGTCGGCGTAATGCTGCTTCCGGGAAATTGGCAGAAGGCTTCCCCGCATTTGGTGCGCTCGTAGCAGCGCAGTATGGCGGTGGAATGCCGATGGGCTTCATCACCAACGGTTTCTACGATGATACCGCTGGCACGACAGCTCGTACCCGCGTCGGTAACCTCAATGCGTTCCAACGTATTGCGCGACCCAATGCCATCAACCCCAATGATCCGACTCGCGGCTACCACACCGACGACACGTTCAAGCGCATCATGGAAGCTCAGCAATCGCGAGTACTCGCGATGAAAGAGCAGATGAAGCTGCCAAAATCGCAGCGTTCACTTGGAACGCTTCATCTGGCACGTGGCGCCGACAACGTGCTCGGGCAATTGCTCGAGGCTCTGCCTGAACAGCGTGGCAACGGCCTTGCGCTGCAGGCCCAGCTGGCCATCGCAGCGTACAAAGTTGGAGCCACTGTTTCGGCGACCCTGTCGACCGGTGGATTCGATACTCACGGAAACCACGATAACGGCCAACTGCCGAGTCTCGACCGTCTTTGGGACGGCGTGGACGCTATCTGGACCGAAGCCGAACGGCAGGGCGTGGCTGACCGTGTTGTAGTTGTTGTCGGTTCCGACTTCGGTCGTACACCGGGTTACAACATGAACAACGGTAAGGACCTTTGGTCGGTGACCTCTATGGTCTGTATGGGCCAGGGCATTCAAGGAAATCGCGTCGTGGGCCAGAGTACCCAACGACACGGTTTGATGACCATCGACCCGACGACTCTCCAGCCTTCGGAATCTGGTGTTAGGCTTAAACCGGGCCACGTTCACTGGGCACTGCGCAAGCTGTCGGGACTCGACAAGACCCGATTCCACCAAGAGTTCCAACTCGACGTGGATGAGTACCTGCCGCTCTTTGGCGGATAGGTCGGACATCCAGAAAAGAATAAAGGGACCTTCGGGTCCCTTTTTTTGTGCCCAGGGCTCGCCATTATGCCGCTCTTGCCCCTTTGTGGGGCCTTGAGTGTAACGGCGAGTCCGATGGGAATGAACGCAAGCAGGGCGGCCTGACGCGAGCGGAGCGGTGGTGAGTTGAATACCTGGCCTCAGAGCGCGGCAGGATCAAGAAAGCAGACGACCGGCATCATAGATGACGGTCGTGTGCTCGTTCCCCCCGGCCAGATCAATCAGTTTGCGGTCGTTGCCACAATACGACTTCCACCCCGTGGATCGGGGGAAACCTGAACCGTCATGTGCTCATTGCCACGCGCGATCCGAATCCACCGCGAATCAGGCAGATCGTTGCTCAATCGCATCAATTCGTCAGTCGCCCTTTGAGAGTCCGTAATTTTCCAGCCCTCACGCTCCAGGCTCCTCACGTAGTAGTCGCTGACCAGAGATACCGAGTTGGGACTGTTGATTTGGGTGGTTGAATATGGGCTTTCGCTCCCATTTCCCCCAAAATCCCAGGTTCTTCTGCATCCGTCGCACAGTGGAAGGCTCTCGCTGACTTTCGTTTCGTCGAGCTCGCCCATGCTTTTGGTGCGAAATTTTGTGGCGTCGAAATTCTCATTCGACCATGTGGCGCTCACGTGAGTCGCATTTGACTTGGCGTCGTACATGGCCTCGATGGACCGAAACGCTTTAATCTTTTGCGAGAAAACGTCCTTGGACTCCTCGACGTTGGCACGGCTGGCGTTCCTCATCATTTCACAACGACGAAGTTCCGGTTGGGATTCTACGGCGGCCTTCAATGCGGTCATTTCGCCAGCGGCGACCTTGTATCGAGCACGGGCGTCCGAGCACGTTCCACCCACACCACCGGTACAATCACTTACCTGAGCCGCTGCTTTTTCGACCCTGGTCGAGATGTCGGAGGGGTCGGGTTTTGTCCGTTTTGCCTCCAGGACTTCCTGGGAACCGCCGCAGGCCTCGTAGGCGCGGCCAAACATTCCAACATTCTGTTCAAGTCGAGTCACACCGGCCGCAAACCCGGGACCGTCCCCTTCGACCTGCGAGAGATCCATCACGCTGCCGCCCATCGACATGGAATTGGAGTCGACGAGGTACGGGATAATCTCCCCGTTCATCGCCGCCGC
>JBFFMO010000539.1:0-4010 GCA_041554035.1 Allomicrovenator sp.
GATGGTAATCAGCGTCGAAAGCTTCATCAGGCCATGGGGCGTACCGACGTTCGCCATCACCGTGCCGGCCCGCAGGTCCTGCGGAGGGAACATTCCGCCAGCCATGGTGTTGTTGGTCAGGGCCGGAATGATCCTACGTTGCCGGTTGGGTTGAGGAAGCTGACCGTGGACGATGAATTGAAAAATCGTCTTGCCGGCTTCAATGCGGTCTCCCTGGTAAAGATCCGCCTCTTTGACGCGCGTTCCATTCAGTCCGGTGCCGTTGATCGATTGAAGATCGTAGAGGGTGTACGAATCGTCGGGATTCTTGACGATTTCGAAATGCTGCCGACTCATCGCACCATCGGGAATCATCGCAGTATTGGATTCGCCGCGGCCGACCGTCGTGCGCATGTCGTTGACGAAATACTCTTGGCCCGTCGCAGGCCCGCCCAAAACATGAAGTTTGACGACCGCTGCGTCTGACTCATACGGCGACGTGAGCATCTCGGTTTTTGAGCCTTCTTCGAATTCCGGTTGAGGGGCTTCAAGCGCTTCCGGGGTGGAACGGAAGATTGGCGCAGGAAGAGCTTCGGTTGAATCGAAGGGAGTGGTGGCCTTCGGAGCTGGCAATTGAGTATTTTGCGCATTTGCGCGGGCGTCGAAATTCGAGAACATTCCGTCGTGTTCTGCGGAATCTTCCTTATACGCACTCATGGAGCCGATTTGCGTGGCTTCGTCTCCAAACTCGTCCACGGCCGAGGACTCCTGAAGTTCCAGTTCTCCGATCGACAATTCGATTTCGAGCGATTGAGGCTCAATTTCCAAGTCGTCAGGCGAGAGCTCCATTTCAATGGAAAGGGGTTCCAGAGCGTCGACGGAGAGCTCGATTTCGCTGCTTTCTTCGCTCAAAGACCCTGGATGGGCGTTGAACGCAGTCTTCGCCCGAGGCCGTGGTATCGGAAGATTTCCGAGGCCTAATAGTGTTTTGGGGGCAGCTTTCGGTTTCCCTTGGCTGTCCTCCCTCTCATCATCGCCCTCAGTCATCGAAAGCGCAGGGTTAAGTCTATGAATTGCGATTTGAGTGACATTATCGCGGGAACCCGTGTCGCGTCAACGAAACGACCGGACACGCTTGCGACGCTTTCATGGGGGACCCATGATGGTGCCCGAAGAGGTCGATATGTCTGCAGGGTTCTCGCTAAGAACAAAAATCACCGTTGCCTTCCTATTGCCCATATTGGCGATTCTGTTGTTCTACGGGGCGTTAACGTATCACGCCAGTCGACAGGGCCTCGAAGACGAGCTGGGCAAACGCCTGGTCTCGGTGGCACAGACGGTCGCCGCGAGCATGAATGACGGCGTGGATGCCGAGCAGTTGGAGCGAATTGACGGCGAAAAAACTCGCGTTTTGACGCGCTTTCGCGACAAATTAATGTCCGTGCGCGATGCCACAGGAGTCGAGCGCGTGTTTTTGTTCGATCCGTCGTTGGCTTCGATCGCCGACACCCAGACCGACATCGCCTTTGGACAAACCTTGCACGCGCAGCAGGCCGACCGCGTTGAACTGGACGGCCTTTTTGCTGAAAAAGACGGTGCGACAAGCGTGTTGTTTCGGGGCCAACAAGGCGCGCTCTTCAAGACCGGATATGCCCCGGTCAGACTCGATGGCCGTGTGGTGGCTGCCGTGGGTGTCGAAGCCTCCGCCAGTTATTTTGCGCTGCTCAACAACGCAGCCTCCGTTCTGACGGGCCTCGGAGCCCTGAGCGTCATCCTTATTTTATTGGTGGGAACCTGGATTGGGGGGCGCATCACCCGGCCCGTGAACAAGTTGGTCGAAGAGGCCAGACGCCTTGGACGCGGCGATTACGCTGAACCGATTGCGATTCATCATCGTACTCAGGACGAATTATCGATTCTGGCTGAGGCGTTCGAGGACATGCGCAAAGACGTGCTGAATCGCGACCAGCAACTGCAGATGATGTTGTCGGGCATCGCTCATGAAGTACGAAATCCCCTGGGAGGCATGAAGATATTTGCCGGGCTGCTTGAGGAAGACCTGCGCTCCGAGGGCAACGTCGACCACCTGGATAAGGTCACCCGCATTCAACGCGAATTGACCTACCTGGACTGTGTCGTGACAGACTTCTTGGAGTTTGCGCGCGAGCAACCGCCTGCACTTGAGCGTTTCCGAGCCGCGGAGTTTCTGTCAGAAATCGACGATCTCCTCGCCGCCGAATGTGTCGAAGCCGGTACTCGCCTCAACATCGAAGTCGACCCCGAAAGCGTGGAACTCACAGCGGACCGACAAAAGCTGCGGCGCGCCATCATCAACTGCGTTCGAAACGGCTACCAGGCAAGCGGCGAGGGCGGGAAAGTGACGGTGAGCGTGGTGCAAGATGAGGGCTTACGACGTGTGGTTATCAAAGATACCGGGCCCGGCATCCCCCCGGATCAGCTTCAGGAAATCCTGAAACCCTTTTACACCACCAAAGAAAAAGGGACCGGACTTGGGCTGTCTTTAACGCGGCGAATTGTCGAGCAGCATGGCGGGGAGCTAAAGATCGACTCTGAGGTCGGCCATGGAACCTCGATTGAGCTGGTTCTACCCTTTGATTCCGATATCGAATCGCAAAACTCGATTCCGGAAGGCTGGCTTGGTTAGTGTGCTTGCAGCGTTTTGCGGGCGCCGTTAGTGTGCCGCTCTATCGTACGGGAGTCCCAATGGCACGAATTCTGGTTGTGGAAGATAACAACACCCTTCGCGAAGGCATGATTCAGGTCATTCGACGCATGGGCCACGAGGCCCTCGACGCTCCGAATGGAAAGGCGGGTTTCGCGGCATGGGAAAAAGAGAAACCTGACCTGGTGATCAGCGACCTTAAGATGGACGACATGGATGGCATGCAGCTTCTCAAAGCCGTGCTGACCAAGGATCCAGAAGCGCTGATCATGATCGTCACGGCGTTTGGCAGCATCGAAAAAGCCGTCGAAGCCATGCAGAAAGGCGCCTACGACTTCATTCCGAAGCCATTTCCGCCGGATCTGTTTAGGTCCAAAATCACACGTGCCCTGGAGTTCAAGGACCAGCGTCAAAAGACCGAACGCCTGGTTCAAGAGAACCAGATGCTGCGCGACGACGCGCGTCAATCGGCCGAACTCGAGATGATCGGCCAGTCCACCCAGATGGAATCGGTTTTTGAGCGGATTCGAAAGATCGCGCCTTCCGACAGCACGGTTCATATTTTTGGCGAATCGGGAACCGGCAAGGAGCTCGTCGCCAGAGCCCTCCATGAGCATTCGCATCGAAAGGACGGTCCTTTTGTGAAGGTGAATTGTTCGGCCCTGGCCGAGTCACTCTTGGAATCCGAGCTTTTTGGTCACGACAAGGGCGCGTTTACGGGCGCGGTGAAGACGAAATTGGGCCGCTTCGAGTTGGCCGACGGCGGAACCATCTTCTTGGACGAAATCGGCGACGTGAGCCCGACGATTCAGCTCAAACTGCTGCGCGTTCTCCAAGAGCGGCAAGTCGAGCGAGTGGGCGGTGAAGAGACGATTTTTGTCGATGTTCGTGTGGTGACCGCCACCAACAAGGATCTCAAAAAGGAAGTCGCCGAAGGTCGTTTCCGCGAAGACCTCTTCTACCGATTGCACATCATCCCCATCGAACTCCCGACTCTGCGCGAACGCATCGATGATGTGGCCCCGTTGGTGGAGCATTTTTTGTCGAAGCTAAAAGCTCGAACCCATAAGAGCGTGGGTGCGATTTCTCCCCACGCCATGCATGCGTTGAAGGAGTATCGCTGGCCTGGAAACGTTCGAGAGCTCGAAAATGTGATTGAGCACGCGATGGTGTTTGCCGACGGCAACACGATCGAAATGGAGGACCTTCCACCGGCGATTACAGGGCGTCGCGACGACGATGCCCTGGCTATTCCAGACGGTGACCGTCCCTTGCCTGAGATCTTAGAAGACCTTGAGCGCCAGTTGATCTTGCGCGCGTATCGCAAGGCGAATGGCGTGAAAACCGA
>JBFFMO010000540.1:0-4007 GCA_041554035.1 Allomicrovenator sp.
AACTTGGTTTCGCTGAACGGCGGCAACGAGTTGTAATGATAGACAAGGTCTTTTGCGTGATAAACGCCCACGGCGTCTTCGCCGGGAAGGCCCAGCCATTTGGTGCCCTGGGCGCCCACTGCAACGACGATCGCGTCAAAACCAAGCGATTTGATTTCACCCAAAGTCACGACACCGTCGCCGCCAACCACAACATTTCCAAAGTAGGTCAGGTTCGGATGGGACAGGATGCGAGTGAACACTTTGCGAAGGCCCACCTTCATTTTGTACTTGTTCGGATAGATCCCGAACTCAGCCAAACCACCGGGTTTGATGTCCCGATTGAACATGGTGACCTTGCGGCCCGACTTGAGAAGCTTCTCGGCGGCATAAAGTGCCGCTGGACCCGCGCCAATGATTGCTACATTCTGCATGACTTTTTCCTTCCACTTCCAGACACCGCGAGCCATACCACTTCTGGGCCACGCATTCATAGTCAGTAGACATCGAGTCCACAGAGGCAGGAAAGTTGTATCGTCTTTTGTTCGCATTTTTCTTTTTCTCCGGATTCACCTCGCTCGTTTTTGAGGTGATCTGGGAACGCATGCTCATGCAGGTCTTTGGCAGCACCAGCCTGGCGTTGAGCACACTTCTGACCGCGTTCATGACCGGATTGGCGATCGGTGCATGGTTTGGCGGCCGGTATTCCCACCGGCTAAAACGCCCCTTGGTCGTTTACGGTTTGCTTGAGGCCGGAGTCGGAATTTGGGCGCTCTTGGTGCCGACATTCTTGATGCTGGCGGAGCGCCTTTACGCGCAGCTCTTTGTCCATCTGTCGGAGTCGCTGCTGACGTTTTCGCTCGCCCGATTTGTGGTCATTTTCCTGATTTTGGTCGTGCCTACGACTTTCATGGGAGCAAGCCTTCCGATCGTGAGTCAATGGATCGCCAAGCAAGGTGCGTACGAAGGCCGCGTTGGATGGCTTTACGCCACCAATACCTTTGGTGCCTTCGCGGGGACTTTTGCGGCGGGCTTCGTGCTCCTTCCCGCCTTCGGCCTGAAAAACACCAACCTCGCGTTCGCATGCGCCAACGTCGTACTTTGTCTGGTAATTGTGTGGGCCGCTCGTTTCATGGAAGACGACGAAACCCCCACGCCTTCGACCGATGCCATCGACGAAATCCGCGGGCATCGAGAACTGATTCCGCTGAGTCCTGTCGCACGCAGAGCTGTCGCCTATTGTTTTTTGGGCGCGGGTCTGGTCGCGATGACCTATCAAGTTTTGTGGACCCGCGCGTACGTGATCGTTCTTGGGTCATCGACGTACTCTTTCACGATGATTCTGGCTTGTTTCCTACTCGCAACGGCCACGGGAAGCTGGGTCACAAGCGCTCTGGTTCATCGCCTGAAACGCCCTGTTGCGTGGTTGGCCCTGACGCAGTTTTTATTCGCGCTGACGGCATTGCTGGCTTTTCAATACCTTGAAGACCTCCCCGAACTGCTCTTCCATCGCTTCCGAGCCGACATCAAGACGCCACAAGAGATTTGGCTCTATCAATTTGGATTGGTTGGGCTGCTGGTTTTCATCCCAATTTCATTGCAGGGAGCCGCATTCCCACTGGTGATTCGCACACTGCACGCGGCAAAAGACGTCGTAGGGCGAGAAGTCGGCCGGGTCTATACGTTCAACACGGCAGGCGCGATCGTTGGCAGTTTCATTTCGGGCTTCTTGCTGCTGCCAAATTTTGGCCTGCGTGGCGCGTTGGCCTTTGCGGTCAGCCTGAATCTGCTGGTCGCGTGCGTGTTTTTTGCGGTCTCTATTTTTCAAGGGCGACGTCATCCCGTCCATATTGCCAGCGTGATTGTGGGCATTACAGCCGTGGGCGCGCTGGTGTTTGGCCCAGGAATGGACCGCGTGAAGCTGACTCGCGGAATGTTTCGCACCTACTGGGCCCGCGAGCTTTTTGATGCCGACAAACTGGCCAAAGATAATCCCGAACTCGTCTTTTATGCCGACGGAGCGATGGCAACGATCTCGGTAGAAAAGCGCGGGAAGCTCGTGACGCTCAAGTCGAACGGCAAACCCGAGGCTTCCGATGGCGCGGATATGGCGACCCAAATTCTAGTCGCCCTAGCCCCCTTCCTGGTTCGCAGCGTCCACCACCCCGTCGGGCAAGAGCGCGTGGCGATGATTGGCTACGGCAGCGGGGTCACGGCTGGGGCTGCGCTGCAATGGCCGCTCAAAAACATGGATGTGGTCGAGATCGAAAAAGAGATGGTTGGGGCCTCCCAATTCTTCAATCACGTCAATCACCGACCTTTGGAAGATAAACGCACGCGGCTGGTCGAAAGTGATGGCCGCAATTTCCTAGAGTTCGTGCCCGCCAAGTACGACATCATCGTTTCTGAACCGTCGAACCCGTGGATTGCGGGGGTTGCGTCGCTCTTTACCGTAGAGCATTTTCACCGCGCGCGGCGCAAATTGGCTAAAGGCGGGGTCTTTTCGCAATGGGTTCAGCTCTACGAAATGAACCCCGAAAACGTGCGCAGAATCATCGCGACCTTCACGAGCGCATTTCCCTACGTGCAGGCGTACAGCTCGATGCCCAAGGGAACGGACTTAATCCTTGTGGGTTCGAACGAACCCATCGAGTTTGCCCCAGACAGCTTCAATGCCGCGTGGAAAGACCCGCGCATCCGAGCTGAACTTGAACGAGCCGGACTCAAATCACCTGAGGATTTCTTGGGCCTGATGTTCATGAATCAGAACGAGCTTCTGGAATTCGCCAAGGGCGCCGAACTTAACACCGACGACAACGGCCTGCTTGAATTCGAGGCTCCAAAAGACCTGATTCGCTACGACGTGGGGCAGCAGTTTTTCCAGGACCATTATTTCTCGCGAGAGGACTACGGCGACCCTCGATCCCATTTGCAGAACTGGCCTGATGGCTGGAGTGACGAACAAGTCGGCGCGTTGGCGATGGGCGCCTGGCGCTCAGGGAAACCTGCGCTTGCCGGCTTGCTGCTTGATGATCATCACGTCAAGCCCTTGGAATCGATGCCGCCAGAGCCCCTGAGTACGATCGACCAAATCCTATTGGCCCAACATGCTGCGAACCTGAGCCTGGACGACGCCGTGGTGCATATTTGGCCTTTCCCCGGAAGCTCGATGCACGCAACGGCGATCGACTCGGTGGACGGCGACAAACACCTGCAGGCCCTGATCTGGCTTGAACAAGACGGCGAGCCACCCCGAGGCGGGTTTGACGGGGAAAAAGGGCTATTCTATGCGTATGTCCTGACCAAGAAGAACTACTACCGCCATGCCCTTGAACAACTTGAGGGTCTGGCGTCGAGTGATGACCCCATGAGCCACACCGCGATCTTCCATCTGCTATCAGGCTTCGTAAACGCCAAAAGAAGGCGGTATGATGCCAGCTTCGAGCACTACCTGAAGGGCTCGCGCTTACTCATGGAAGCTCAATAATTATGAAAAATGATCTTCAAGCTTCCAAATCCGTGGGCCAACGCGCCGCGATTGCAGTGGGCCTCATCGCCATGATCTGGGCGGCCTACGCCGCGTGCCATGACCCCTATGAAGACAGTTTTGACTTCCCAGACACCGTAGACTTGGCGACTTGGCGCATCCAGACCTCCTTTGCCGGACTCGTCGGAGCGGCTCAGGGTTCGATCACGGACACCAACGATTCCATGCAAAACACCGTCGATGATCGAAATCGGCTCAACGACAGACGAATTCGACGTGATGTCAAACCCTGAAAAAGACAGCAAAGTGGTTTTGGGGCCATTCGCGATTCATGAAAAGATCGGTTCTGGTGGCATGGGACTCGTCTGGCGAGCCGTGCATATGCCCACAGGCACCGCGTTAATCGTCTTCATGAGCTCGGGGCCCGCGATTATGTAGCCGGCCCTGCATCCCGTCCAGGCGAAGGTCTTGCTGAAGCTCATGAGCACCATGGTCCTCTCCTCCATCCCCGGCTTGTCGATGATGGGCACGTGCTCCCCCT
>JBFFMO010000541.1:0-4001 GCA_041554035.1 Allomicrovenator sp.
GCTGGCTGACGAAACGGGGAGCCCGAGTAAAACCGTCCCGACCGCGCATATCCCGATGAACGACAAAACGAGCACCCGCGAAGGATGAACGAGCACGGCGTCGAGCAGCCCCGGCTCGTTCGGCGAGGAACCGGGCAAAATCCAACGCAAGATGGCGCGTCGCCCGAGAACGCCGAACATGACCAGCGGCGACAGAAGGCCAAGGGGTGCGATGGGAAGCGTCTGTCCCAAAATCGTGCCGACGCCAGCCGCGGCAGGTGTGATGGCCGCGACCGCCGCAAATACCAATGCCCATCGCTCCCATCCCACCTGGAAGCTGCGACGTCGCACTGCCAGAATGATTGGAACTGCGTACGCGAGAGCCAGGGCGAGTGATTCCCACGCGGTAGGTAACGCCTTAATTTGCCATTCATCAAAACCAAATAACGCCGCCACGCCGCTCGCCACCAGCAGCTCTTGGTCTGGATGCGTTGCGCCTTCTTCAGCTGCAAAATGACGCAGTCTTTCGAATGGCCATATAAACGCCAAAAACGCGACGAGGCCGCACAAAACAACGAGGCCGCGTGCTGGGTTGGCTTGGTGCTCGAGCATCGTTCCGCACGCCCACACGGCGAACGCCATTGTGGCTGCGACCCGCATCCCGCCCGTTCCGGCTCGATGTCTGAGTCCAGCAACAGCGAGAACCAACGATATGGCCGCGATGGGAACCCACGGCATCGTTGTCATCGCGCCGAACGTTTCGAGCGGCGCGGCCGCAATGGTGGCGGGAGCCAAGACAAGCAGCAACGCCCGCATGCTCTGTGTACGAACGCACGCGATATTTTTGATGGATTGGTTTTCGGCATTCATGCCGCACCTCCAAAGGACCACAACGATGGCTGGAGCTGGCGCTCAAGCCCGGGGTGCGCCGCGCAAGTTACTCCCGCGACTGGGCAGGGTCAACCGGTCCTCAAGGCCACCACTGCGCGACGTTGGGATCCAAAACACGTTCAGCCCCTGATGCAGAAAATCAACGGGCTCGTCGTGGGATTAGCCTCGCTTGGGCGTTAAGGGCTCGAGAATTTCATCAGCACTAGGCCCGAGAGAATCAATCCTGCTGCGACGATTCTCGTCGCGTTGACCGGCTCTGCCAGCCAGACGATGCCGACGATGAAGGCGCCCACCGCGCCAATTCCAGTCCAAATGGTGTAAGCCGTGCCCAGAGGAAGGGTTCGCATGGCCATAGCCAATAGTCCGAAGCTCCCGATCATGGCTGCCACGGTGATCAGCGTTGGCATAAGTCGACTGAAACCATCTGACTGCTTCATCGAATACGCCCAGATGACTTCAAGAATTCCGGCGACAAACAAATAGGTCCAGGCCATTGGCCCTCCAAATTAGGGGCTCAGGTCGTCCTGGGAGTCTATTGAACAGAAAGGTCGTCCTTTCCGCCGCGCGGCCAGATCTAAGATAAGCCGCGAATGGTAACGATTCTTTTTTTCAGACCCATTTCGGTCTTTATGAGCAGTTTGAAAAGATGCAGGTCGACCCGACAAAACATATCCATTTGGAAAACATTATATTTCCAAGAGCGTGGCAAGATTGAACGCAGGTGATAGTCGTGGAAGGCTGCCCTTTCTGATTCACTGCATCCCAAGGAAATCCATGAGTTCACTCACCTCGCCGGAACACGGCACCGTCTTTAATTTTGAGAGTCTAGGACACGAACTTCGTGCCGAAGACGCCTACGAGCGCAGCGGGCAGACGGCGCGCACGCTGGTCCACACGTCCGATCTACGGATTGTCTTGATCGCATTGCGTGCTGGGAAATCCATTTCGGAGCATGACGCCAGCGTCACAGCTTCGGTTCATGCGCTAAATGGCTATCTGCGTTTGCAGTTGCCCGATCAAAAAGTGGAGTTAAAGGCGGGACAGTTGCTGGCGCTTGGCGCGGGACTTAAACATGACGTCAGTGCCGTCGAAGACAGTCTTTTTGTTTTAACTTTGGGCTGGCAATCGAAGACCTAGCGCCTCTTAGGTTTCGTTGTGACCATCATTGGCAGCGCTCGCTTTCTTGTTAAAGTTGAGCGCGCACCTGCGCGTGAGCCAGAAGCGAGAAGATTCCAGCCCCACCAACCAAGTTGCCAACCGCCGCCGGCAACAAAAAGCCCAGAACCGTAAATTGAACGCTGCTGTGGCCGTTAAAAAGCAGCATGAAAGCTTCAGCGGACCCGACGATCGAATGCGTGAATCCCCCAGCCCCGATGAGCCAGGTCAATACTAAGATCACCCAAAATGCAGACCCGTTGCGCGCGTTGGGCAAGGTCCAAGCAAGGACGGCGATGATAAACCCTGCAGGAATTCCGTTAAGAAATGTGCTCAGCATGTCCCGTTCCAAGATCGATTTGGAAATCTCGATCATTGCTTCCAGATGTGCTGGTTTGCCGATCAAACCCGTCGAAAGAATGCCCGCCGCAATCGCGGTACCAAGAAAGTTCCCCGTCAGCACGATCGCCCACAACCTAGCGGTTTTGAGGCCAGCCTCGATTGACGGTTTTGTTACAAATGGCAGAATCGCCGATATCGTGCTTTCAGTGAAAAGCTGCATTCGCCCAAGAATCACAATCAAAAATCCGACGGAATAGCCCAGTGAAACGACAAGATCGCGCCATTCTGTTTTAGGGATCGAAGCCTCCAAAATACCTTCGGCGATTAATGAGGTGGTGACCACGATCCCGGCAGCAAGGGCCGACCAAAAAAGTGACTTCGCAGGTCGATTCAGCTCATCGCTCCCTTCTTCGGTCACGGCTTGATGGATTTCCTGCGCATTAGCAGATTTCAATTCATCGATGTCTTCTTTTTCGGAGTGCATGGGGCCTCAGCCGCTGACGGGGAGCGGCCCACACCGTATGCTCCCGAAGTCTGTGCGGCAAGGCGGCTCAAGACTCCGTCAGCCAGGACGAACGACGGTCCATTTCGACATCGATGGTGGATTGGGCCTGCGTACCTGTCGCAAATCGGATGCAGGCGATAGGTCTGCGTACAGGTTGCAGCGACTAAAAACCGACAACCGCCTACTGGCGCTGGTAACGGCGAGTGATGCGCATCGAGCCGGTCTGCGAGGTTGTGTCGTAGTCGAACCAACCTGAAACCCACACATTTCCGAGCGGGGCGTCGCAGCTTTCGAGGTAATTGCACTCGTTGCCAGCGCAGTTCAGCGTGTTGCCATTCTCGGTGAATTCGATGGCGTCGGCCGGCACTGCCGTGTCCAAGTCCGCAAGCATCAACTGACCGCCGCAGGTGTTGCAGCAAGGGTTGTCGATGGTGCAGCCACGCTTGGTGCAATAGCCGAATCCGGTGATGAATGCGCCTCGCACGACCACGTGATGACCTGCGTAGGTTCGTGGGTTGGTCATCAATTCGGCGACCGAAGTTTCGGCGAGGCTGCATGAACCTGGAATGTCGGCGATGATGTCGTAGGGCGCGATGCACTGCATGTCTGGCGTGCAAGCCTGATTCAGATGTGCAGGACGAAACCCGCCACAACCTTCGCCTTCTGCGACGTACGCTTTGCATGCCATCGAGCCTGTCTCGGTGGGGGCGCACCAACCATCAACACAATCCGAGTCGTCGGTGCAGCCCGTCGAAGGCTTGCATACGCTGTAGCTCACGTCGCATGGCGCCATGATGCAGTAGACGCCGTTATGTTCACAGCTTTGGCCGGCCGAGCAATCTGCGTTCGTGTCGCAGCGTTGTTCGGTAGAAGCTGTGATCAGGTATTCGGCGTTCCAAACAGTTTTGGGACCGAGGACCACCATGTAAGTGCCGGCTTCGCCTGACGAAAACGTGGTGTTTTCGATCGCGTCGCCTGCCAAATCACCCTTCATGATGGATGAACGGAAGAGTGGTCGGCCATCACGTGCAGTGCGGTATGAAGGTCCGTAGACGCGAAGAATGCTGTCTGCGGTCGTCAAGATTTCGAGGTCGACGGTCGTGTTGGCCGCAAGTTCCAACGTGTAACC
>JBFFMO010000542.1:0-3999 GCA_041554035.1 Allomicrovenator sp.
ACTGCGCGTTGCTTGACGTTGAGACGGTGTTAGAAAAGACGCTCTACACAGCGCTAAATGCCGTGGCTGCTGGCCTTGTTGACCGCGTAAATGATTGGCCTGGCTTCATGGTTCTGCCGAAAGATTGGGGCCAAAAAATGCGATTCGTCCGACCGGACCGCTGCGGAAAAGCGATGCCGGAGTTCGTAGAATTCACGCCAGAACCCCCACCTGGCTTCGCACATCTGGGCATTGAGTTCGCTCGTAGACTATTTGAGCAGAAGATCGCTGAACTCGAGGCCAAATATCGCCAAAAACGCACCGGCGGAGTCGTCGGTATCGCCTACGGAAATGACTGTAATCAGACCCCAGCCGATTCTTACAGCCGAACAAAAGGAAACAAAATGAACTTGAACCCCCGATTTTCTTGCAACAACAAACGCCGAGCTGCGCGGGCCCTCGAGTACCAACGTCTGTTTGAAGTCGCCCATAACGCCTGTTTGACCGCGCTGAGAAACGGGGAATCCGCGGTCGTCTTTCCTCCGGGAACTCTTCGGATGAGACGAGTTATGGGTGTGAAGACCGGAGAAATACCGGTCGGTGACCCGCATCTACTCGCGCTGGTGCTACCCAGAGCTGCGGCAAATGACAACACTCGCTCGAAGGCGATTGCCCAAGATGAACACGACGGAAAATCATAACTGAACGTCAAATCGCGGCGAGGAATTCGGCGATGTGCACGCCGTCAGCCAAGCCATGGTGAACGGATATCGACAGCGGCATGGACTTTCTACCTTCTGGACACTCGCTGAGCTTTCCCCAGGCGATTCGAGGGGTGGAATCAGGTTGAGTTCCAAGCGAACGGGGATGTTGGATCGAAGTGAAATCCAGCCAGGGCAGGAACGTAACAAACACAAGATCGCCTCGCTCATCATTTGAAAGATCTAAGGTCTGCTGCCTGGAAGCTTTTTCGGATGATTCCTTCACGCGGGAAGCAAACGTCATCAAATCATCACTCCATTCGGCGCACGCGAAATTGAAGAGATCATCTTGCCCCTTGACCGTGAATGACGGGCTGCACGAATCGTATTCCACGATCATATCATCCTTGATTCTCCGTCGGAGAGCAGGGACTGAATTCACAGCTCTCATGACTTGGAACAAACACGAAGCGAACACGCCAATATTTCGTTCTTTGCCCGCATCTAAGGCATCGGTGACATCGACTCGCACGCAAATATCAATCCAAGGCCACCCAAAGCTGCGGTAGAATTCAAAGTGGCTTGCTCGACTGAGCGTGGAGACCGAAACGGTCTTTGGCGTTTTCATTGTCAATCCAATAGCGGGGCTTCTACCGGTCGTGGTCGTGGCTGCAACCGTCTACCGATCATGGCTGCGACGTCTGAGGGAAGATCTACCGGTCATGTCAGCGAACGTCCAGTTTGCTTGAGCCAAGGCCGAACTAAATTCGTAAAGTGAAGGAAATACGGCGAAATCAATTCGCGCAATAATTTCGCACCTAGCCAGGCGGCGAATGGTTTGCGTCGTGGGATTTTCATCTTTGTTCAAACACCGCATAAAAAACAAACACATAGCCATCAAAAAGGACTGGCACGAGTGATGCTAATACTCCGGGTATCGTAGACTCGGAGGTAATTTTGAGACGTATTGTAATTGCAGGTGGAGGGACGGCTGGGACGATGATGGCGAATCGGCTCATTCGCTCTCTCGGTTCGACGTGCGAAGTGGTCGTTTTAGACCAGGACCAAAGACACATCTATCAGCCAGGACTCCTCTTCGTCCCATTTGGCTCATACAGACCGGAAGACTTGGTTCGCGACCGCGAAGCTCAACTTCACGATGGGGTGCTCCTGAACTTGGAACCAGTGGAAGTCCTAGATCCGTCCAATAATCAGGTCGTCTTTCAATCCGGCGAGACCCTGGGATACGACGTTCTCATCATTGCGACGGGGACCCGAATCGCTCCCGAAGCAACACCCGGAATGCTTGGGGCCCACTGGCACAAAAGTGTGTTCGACTTTTACACGATCGAAGGTTCGTCAGCTTTGGCCAAGGCGTTCGAGACTTTCGACAAGGGCACTGTCGTCATTAACGTCGCTGATATGCCCATCAAATGCCCCGTCGCGCCGCTCGAATTCGCTTTCCTGGCCGACGATTACTTCACCCGACGTGGAATTCGAGAAGCCGTTGATCTCGTCTACGTGACGCCCCTTGATGGGGCCTTCACAAAACCCACTGCGTCGCACTTTCTGGGAAATCTGCTTGAGCAACGGGGCATCAAAGTTGTCTCGAATTTTGTGCTTCAAGATGTCGACGGCGAACAAAAAACCATTCGATCCTATGACGACCAAACGGTCTCCTACGATTTGCTCGTGACCGTGCCTTTGCACCAAGGTTCAGCGTTGATCGAAAAGTCCGGCATGGGTGATTCGATGGGGTTCGTCCCAACGGACAAACACACGCTGCAAACCATAGCTCACTCCAATGTCTTTGCGCTTGGCGATGCGACCGATTTGCCAGCCTCAAAGGCCGGCTCGGTCGCGCATTTTCAGGCCGAAGTCCTGACCAAAAACATTCTCGCGTTCCTTGAAGGACGGCCTTTTCCCGAGAGTTTTGATGGCCACGCAAACTGTTTCATTGAGACGGGATTTGGCAAGGCAATGCTCATCGACTTCAACTACGAAACCGAACCCCTTCCGGGCAGGTTTCCGCTGCCTGTCGTGGGGCCATTCACCCTCCTCGAAGAGAGCCATATGAATCATTGGGGCAAGCTTAGCTTCCGTTGGGTCTACTGGAACAAACTGCTTCCAGGCGAGGATTTACCGCTGGATCATAATATGTCGATGGTTGGGAAATGGAGGCAAGCTGATGCAAGCTGAAACGAATGACACGAATGACACGAAAGAAATTCTTCAACGATTGGATCATTTGACCAAGCAAGTTGACTATCTTGCCGCTCAACAGCGCCGAACCGCGGAGCTAATTGACGAAGTCGTTCCGATCGCCAAAGAAGCGATGGGCGTGGCGTCCTCCAAACTATCTGATTGGGAGTCCAAGGGGTACGTCGCATTTGGTAGGGAACTCCTTGGAATTGGGGAAGAAATTGTTACCAATTTCTCGGTCGAAGACGCCCATATGCTTCGTGAGAGCACCGTCACACTTCTGAATCTGGTCAAGAGGGTGACGCGTCCCAGAATGCTTGCGCTGGCCTCCAGCGTGACAAACGTCGTTGAGACCGAGCCACATTCGACAGGTCTCCTCGGCATGATCAAGGCCAGCAATGATCACGACACGCGTCGAGGCGTTGCGACAGCTCTCGCGATTCTGAAGGAGATTGGCCGCACTGTTTCCACGGCGTCCGAACAACGACTCCTTGGTAGCGAAAAACTTGCGCGACACCTAGCCCCCTCAGGCCTGACAGCGAAATCCAAGACCGCTAGCCCGAAACCGAAGACCGGAAGTCCTCAGGTTCATTTCCCGAGTCGTCCTGCCAATGGCCCGACCGTCACTGCTGCTGACCGCTGTGAACCCTCGGGGATCGTATCAAAATCACCCGTCGGCACACTGCCTGGTTGGGTTTTGGACGGCGAAGGATTCCTGGCGGACCCCTCGCTGTGGGCCAGAGACTTCTCGGTTCAGATGGCAGCAGCGGTGAACATCCCAACACTCACTCCGGAGCATTGGATGGTCATCGAGTTCGCGCGGGCCGAGTACCTTCGAAGCGGCAAATCACCGAACGTTCGACTGCTGGCTTCCGGCTCAGGAGTGAGCACAAAAGCTGTGTACAGCCTGTTTCTGAAAGCCCCCGGAATGACCGCTGCACGGATCTCCGGAGTCCCTAAACCTGTTGGTTGTATTTGAGGTATTTATGAGTGAACGAAGTGTTGCAATTATCTGTTCTAAAGGTGGCTTGGACGAGGCGTATCCTGCACTGATTCTGGCCAATGCGGCTCGAATGTCGGGCATTGATGAGATCGGAAGAGCGTCGTGTAGGGAAAG
>JBFFMO010000543.1:0-3992 GCA_041554035.1 Allomicrovenator sp.
ATCGTTCCGGTCACGCAAACCAGGCTCGCGCAATCCAAGCGCACGTAGAGAGCCGGATCGAATGAGGCTTCTGGAACAACCGTAACGCGGAAATTGCCAGCCACTGCACTGTTAAAAATGTACACGCGATCGCGGCCGCTGGCGGCATTGTTGGGGCAACCCTCGTCGCGAGCGCGGGCCTCGTAATCGTCCGTGGCACCCACCGTGGTCTGATTATCGATCGTCTGACCCGCCGCGATGGGAATCGCCGTGGCGCATAGATCGCCGTCCGGGCCTGGACCAAGATCGGGCATGGCATCAACACCCATGTCTGCTTCGCCCACATCCATCGCCACATCGCCACCCATATCTGCCACGCTATTATTCGTGGAATTATTGGTGACGTTATTCGCCGTGTTGTTGGTCGTATTATTCGTGGTCAAGTTATTGGTCTGATTATTCATCAGGTTATTCGACGTATTATTTATCGAATTATTCGTTGTGTTATTCGAATTATTCGCCCCATTTTGGGGTTCGTCGGTCCCACAGGCCGCCAAAACACAGACGAGGAGTACAAAAAAGCGCTTCATTAATAGGCTCCCATTTTGATGCCAAAAGATGTCCCAACGGCCGCCGCGGCACTCAGAAGGGGGTCGTCGATCGGCACCGTACGTGTCTTATTGGCGACTTCGCTCAAACCCACCGAGGTCAATTGGCCATTCTGCAACGCAACCATGCGGTCGAATTGCCCAAGGCGTACAAGCTCGGCGGCGTGCGCGCCGTATCGAGTCGACAAAATACGGTCCGACGCGGTCGGTGTGCCACCCCGCTGAACATGGCCCAAAACGGTGGTTCGAATCTCGGAATCCACGAGATCTTCGAGCCGTTGGCGAAGAACGTTGCCCACGCCACCCAGGCGAATCGGGTCGGGAGAGCTGTCGATCGTCTCTCGCACAGTCATGCTGCCATGTTTTGGAGCTGCGCCTTCGGCGATCACGATGATCGTGAAACGCTGGCGATTCTCGCGGCTCTTCACCATCTCGACGATATGATCGAGTTCGTACGGGATTTCGGGAATCAAGATGATGTCCGCACCACCGGCGATGCCGGCCTCAAGTGCAATCCATCCTGTGTATCGCCCCATCGTCTCAAGAATCATCACACGCTGGTGCGACTGGCCCGTGGTCTGCAGACGGTCGATGGCCTCCGTCGCGATCGAGACCGCAGTATCGAACCCAAAGGTCCGATCAGTGGCCATCAAATCGTTGTCGATGGTTTTGGGAACACCGACGATATTCATGCCTTTTTGCTGCATGGCGTGGGCAATCGACATCGTGCCGTCGCCGCCAATCACCACCAGACCATCAAGCTTGAGCTCGTTGTAGTAGGCGACACATTCGTCGGTGACATCCGCGCCTCCGCGCTCATGGTATTTGAGCGGGTTGGCTTTGTTATTCGTGCCAAGAATGGTTCCGCCTTGCGCCAGAATGCCACTGACGTCGCGATAGGTGAGGTCTCGAGAGCGACGCTCAATCAACCCCAGGAATCCATCCTCGAATCCTACGACGCTGGCGCCGCAATTGAGCATCAGGGACTTCGAAACCGCACGAATTACAGCATTGAGGCCTGGACAATCGCCTCCACCAGTCAGAACACCAACACGCATCAAACACCTCTAAGGCTGGTTGAAAATCCACACGATAGGTCTACTTCAACCTGGTCTGAAGGACCAGCAGGGACAGAAACGCCAAAGTCGCTCTCAATCAAAAGCCGAGAGCCGTTCTTCGTCGTCTCGCAAATAGGCATTTCCGGGCTCGGCGATCCGGTCGTAGATCACGACGATCGTCCCGGTAGCAATCGCAGTGGTGACGATAAGACCAACACCGCACACCCAAAATCCCACGAGATTCAACAACCACAGCAAGACAAGAACGCCCAGTAAATGCCATTTGTAGCCAGCGGCGATTTGCCAGCCTGCGGAGATGGCAGCGTCGTAGTTCAAACTCTTGTCGACGACCACAAGTTCGACAAAAACGAATCCAACCAAGAGCATAAATGCAGGGAAAACGAATGCCGAATACCCGCAAGATACAAGGAACCACATCAGCAAAGTCGTGAGCGACAAAGGTATCACGTAGGGCAATATTCGAGTCGCATGAGCCAAGGTTGCCTCTTGACCACGCACCAGACGTAACCAGAAAAGGATCCCACTTGCTTGCACCATCGCATGCAGAAGCAAAAAGAACGCAAATGTGCCCAGGACTGCGATTGCCGTCACCAGATAAACGACGACTTCGCCCATCGTGAGCGCGCTGATCACACCAATAATCGAGCCCGCGTTTTCATATTCATTCCCGGTCGGTTCTTCAGGTAAAATCAAATTGAGCAGGACAAGAACTCGGTACAAATTCGCTGGACCGTTGACAAAAACTACGTACATAAACCCTAAAAGCAGGGTTTCAGCGGGTCGGGAAAAAACCAGACCCACGGCCGTCCGAACGGCGTGTTTCGTGGGTTGCAGCGGAAGGTCGTCCCGTCTCAGCTTTATATGATCGACACGTTGCGCTTCCCCCGGCCGCCGGTACGCCGGAAATTCCTCTTCCCAATCAGACATCTCCACTCCCTACAAAAATTCGACGTCTCAATCGAACGCGGAAATCACGTCATCACCAAAATCAAGATAGGCGTTTCCGGGCTGCGCGATTCGGTCGTAGACGATCACGAGCGCCCCGGTGGCGATCGCGGTCGTGACAAAAAGCCCGACGCAAAACACCATAGCGCCAGCGGTGTTCATGATCGTAATCATGATGAACATGATCAGAAGGTCCCATTTATGGCCATCGGTGAGCCGCCAGCTCGCCTTGAGCGCGTCCACGTAGTGCAGGTTTTTGTCCAAGATAACGAGGCCCACAAATTGAAACCCAAGCGTCAACATGATGCCAGGGATGATCGCCGCGATGTATCCGCCCATCATCGCGAACATCACCATGAAGTCGGTGAGTATCAGCGGAACCAGAAGCGGAACCACCCGGCTGACATGATTAAGCTGAGCGTCTTGTCCCCTTACCAGGCGCAGCCAGAATAAGCCGACGCCGCCTTCGATTCCGACCTGCAACATAGAGATCATCGCGAAGCCAGCGAGCACAATGAGAACCGCTATCGACATGATGGCTGTTTCGCTGATCCCGGAGGCCCCGATCAGCGGGCCCACCAAACCAATGATTGAATCCGCGTAATCATAATCTGCCACTGGCGAAGGCTCAGTGAACGGCTTGAAAAAAGAACTTGGGTTGGCGAAGGTTCCCCCACCTGCGCCAAAAATCGTTTGAATGAAACCCAGGAGCAACGTCTCCTTGGGTCGGCTTTTGATCAGACGAAAAGCGGCCCGAAAGGTCCCTTCGGTCACGCCGTTGGGGACGACGTCACGAATGAGCCTGACCTCGTCGACGCTTCGGACTTCGTTCTGGTCGCGACGCGGCGGAAAATCGACACTAAAATCGCTCACGAGCGTCCCCTCCAAGAGGATAGAGCTGGGTTCAATCGAAGGCGGAAATCACGTCTTCACCCAGTTCCAGATAGGCGTTTCCTGGCTCAGCAATGCGGTCGTACATGATTACGAGGGCACCGGTAGCGATGGCGGTGGTCACAAACACTCCGACGCAACAGGCCAAAACTCCGGCAAAATTCAGCAACGCAAGCAGGATAACCAGGAGCAATAGGTCCCACTTATAACCGTCAGTCATGCGCCAACTCGCCTTGAGCGCGTCGACGTAATGCAGGTTCTTGTCCAGAACGATCAAACCGACAAACTGAAAGCCGAGCGTCAACATGATGCCTGGGATGATGAGGGCCATATAACCACCGACGATGATCAGCCACATCAAGAGATTTGTGAAAATCAGCGGTATCAGCAGGGGAATCACGCGACCGGCATGATTCAGTTCCGCGTCCTGACCGCGTACCAAACGCAGCCAAAAAAGCTGCGCGCCGCCTTGAATTCCTGCCTGCAACAC
>JBFFMO010000544.1:0-3978 GCA_041554035.1 Allomicrovenator sp.
AGGCCTGGAGAGGGCAGGGCTGGGACCCAAAACTCAACCTGGTTTTGGAACTGGGAGCTCAGCTCGATACACCACCCGTCAGGGCGGCTGTGGCGAAAATGTGGGAGAACGCTGACGACGATTCGATTCGCTTCTGGATCATGCGCAGCATGCGCTCAAAGAAGTGGTTGGCGCAGCTGGTGAAGGCACGAATCGAGGGCCTGGAAGGCGCAGAACTGAGTCGATTTGTAGGTTTTGTTGCGGACGCGCATCTGGCGGCCCTGGACGTGAAATGGGTTCTGTCGCAAGTGCAGTCCGTCTCGGCTGATAACGACACGCTCTGGGTGTCATGGATGCGATTGGTCGCTTCGTGGACGCTTGCTCCCAAATCCTGGAGTGAGGGTTTGGCGGCGGTCATCGCCAAAGGCCAGACCTTTGATTCTGCGCTCGCAAAAGAGGCGTCATTCTGGCCGCTGGAGTCCCTGGGAGCCGCCAAACCCGGGACGCTCCTGCTTGCGCAGGCCGTCAAGTTCGCGGGGTCCCCCAGTGCACATCCACGCGCGGCTTCGATTCGAATCCTAGGCCTCTCCGATGACAAGCGGTTCATACCCACCGTGCAGGCCGCGCTCGCGCTGGCAGAAATCCCCTTTGTGGTGCGCCAGAGTGCGGTCTATGCGCTTGCCCGGCTGGATGGGAAGGCTGCAACTCCCTTGATCTTGGCAGCGATGAAAAAAGACAAATTGCTGACCGTCGATGGATTGAAGGCCATTGCATCGACCGGAGATTTGGAAAGTCTTATCGAACTCAAGAAAACGCTTCATTATGGCTTCGATCGCTTCATCGACCCCGAAATTCAACGACTTGAAAACAAACGTTAACTCCTCGGAGTCCGAAGCCATCTGGTGGTCGCGCTCGGTGCTAAGTGGGCAATAAGTTATGGAGACCTTTCTAACCACCACCACTCAAGTCCTTTCGGTCGTGCATTTGGTTTCTGCGCTTCTGGCGTCTGGACACGTGGTCTTGTCGCATCCGCAGGCCCGCGGGGCCTCGTTATGGCTTGGTCTGATTTGGCTTGTGCCGTGGTTGGGGCCTTTGCTCTACGTGTTGGTGGGCATCAATCGAATTCCTCGTCGCGCGCGCGGAAGGATTCCGGCTTTCGAAGCGGTCACACCCTGGATGCCAAACAGCCGTTTGAGGTGTTTGGTCGGTGGAGACGAAGCCTATTCCGAGATGATTGCAGCCATTGATTTGGCCCAAAAAACTGTTCACCTCCAATCCTATATTTTCGACAACGACCGGGCCGGCGAATTATTTTGCCAGGCTTTCGAGCGGGCCATCGGGCGCGGGGTCGTCGTTCGTGTGTTGATTGATGCCGTGGGAGCGAGCTACTCGCGTCCCACCATCGTTGGGAAACTTAAAAAAATTGGGGTCGAAGTCGCGCGTTTTATGTCCACGTCTGTCCCTTGGCGATGGCAATACGCGAACATGAGAAACCATCGCAAGCTCATGGTGGTTGACGGCACTCGCGCGTTTTTTGGCGGCATGAATATCCGCGAAGGCTGCATGGATTCGCTTTCGCCGGCCAATCCGACACTCGACATTCATTTTCAAGTCGAGGGGCCGATTATCACATCGTTGATTTCGCTTTTTTCGGGGGATTGGATGTTTGCGACGGGGCAGGCTTTGCCGTCCCCCGAACCTTGGGTAACCACCCTTGAAACCGCGACCAGCGCTCGCCTTGTGCATTGTGGCCCCGACCGAACTGACGAGCCGATTCGATGGCTGAAGCTTGCCGCAGTCGTGCGCGCCAGATATCGGGTCCGCATCATGACGCCTTATTTTGTGCCCGACGAAGACGTCGTGACTGCGCTCTTGGCGGCGATGACCGCGGGTGTGAAAATTCAAATTGTGATGCCCTCGCAGAATAATCTGCGCCTCGTGGCGTGGGCCTCTCGGGCCTGTTGGGGTCGGCTCATCGCACGCGGTGCAGAAATTGTCCTTTCACCGCCACCTTTTGAACATTCAAAGATGATGTTGATCGACGATGACTTGGCCATTGTAGGCTCGGCCAACTGGGATGAACGCAGTTTCCGGCTGAACTTCGAAGCAGATATTGAGTGCTCGGATCGTGAGTTGGTTCGGCGAATGGACGCGATGATTGATGTCAGAATCGCGGACGTTTTGCCGGTCACGCTCGAGGACCTCGCCAATGATTCTCTGCCTGTTCGACTGCGCGATGGCACGGCGCGATTGGCGCTGCCCTACCTCTGACGTCACGGTGTTTTGGCGATTCCCATTTCGGCCGCGATTTCGAAGGAGCGCAGCCGTTTGTCGTGGGCAAAAACATTCGACGCCACGATCAGTTCATCGGCCCCGGTCTTGGCGATGAAGTCCTTCAAGCCACTGCGAATCGTGTCTGGCCCGCCGACGATGCTGCAGGCGAGCATCTGCGACACTTGGACTTTCTCCATTGGAGTCCAATAGGTTTCGATGTCGTCGATGGGCGGTGGGAACAACTCACGTTTTCCGCGCAACATGTTCGTGAACATGATTTTCTGCGAGCTGGCCAGAAAGTGTGCTTCCTCGTCGGTGTCGGCCGCGATGATGTTCAAGCCCACCATGGCGTGGGGCTTCTTGAGCTGTTTGGAGGGTTGGAAACGGTCTCGATAGACCGCTAATGCTTGGTGTAAGGCTTGCGGCGCAAAATGAGACGCGAAGCTATAAGGCAGTCCAAGTCCTGCCGCCAATTGAGCGCCAAAGAGGCTGGAACCCAGAATCCATAAAGGCACGTTGGTATTCGAGCCCGGCACCGCTTCAATTCGTTGTCCGGGCTGGACGGGACCTAAAAAAGCCTGCAACTCCTGCACGTCCTGCGGGAAGTCCTCGGAGTTTCCCGGTGAACGTCGAAGGGCGCGCAAGGTAATCTGGTCGGTGCCGGGTGCTCGGCCAAGGCCAAGGTCGATGCGACCCGGGAAGAGCGTTTCTAGAGTCCCGAATTGTTCGGCAATCACGTAGGGCGCGTGGTTGGGAAGCATGATTCCACCCGCGCCGACACGAATCGTTTTGGTTCCGCCGGCGATATGGGCCATGACAATCGAGGTCGCCGCGGTCGTGACCGTGGGCATATTATGGTGCTCTGCCACCCAAAATCGATGATAGCCCAAAGCCTCAGCGTGCTGGGCCAAATCAAGCGCATTGTCAAGGGCTGTGCGACGATCCGAGCCTTCACGGACCCCGCCTAATTCAAGGATAGAGAGTTTAATCATGGTTCAATCCAGTGCGGTTTTCGGCCAAATGGAGAACTTGTTTTGGTCGATGCGAGGTTGGATGCGTCGATTGGCCTGGGGTTCCGTGAGAAGTGTCCGGAACGCATTAATTGCGGCGACGGTGATTTTGGGGGATAAGTGGGCTCCCCCAAAGATGAAACTAGGAGATCTTGATGAAGAAATGGCAAATGGCATCGGTTGTGGCGTTGGTGATGGGTTGTTCGGGAAGCGACGGCGCGGACGGAAAAGCGGGCGTAAATGGCAACACATGTTCAGTCGTCGAAGCCGCTGGCGCGGTGACGCTCGACTGCAGTGACGGGACTTCGACGACGCTTCCAGGCGCGACTGCAAGCTCCGTGATCGCAACGACCGACGAGGCCGCAGGTGCAAATTGCGAGAACGGCGGCACGCGAGTCGATCACGGCTTGGATACCAATCTTGACGGCACGCTAGGTGCCGAGGAAGTCACTGGCACATCCTACGTCTGTAACGGAGCTTCCGGTGCCCAAGGTGACCCTGGCGCCCAAGGTCCTCAGGGCGACCCCGGTGCCCAAGGTGACCCCGGCCAACCAGGATCAGACGCGGTTCAGCCGCTGGTTGCGATCGATCCCATCGGTGCCGGTGTTGAGTGCGCCGAAGGTGGCTTGTCAGTTAAGTCGGGGCTGGATTCCGATGCCAGTGGCACGCTTGATTCCACCGAAGTGACCTCGACAAATTACGTGTGTAACGGCGG
>JBFFMO010000545.1:0-3978 GCA_041554035.1 Allomicrovenator sp.
CCCGGCCCTTGCGCGTGCCCAGTTTAGAGCAAGACAAAGCTCTCACAGGTTTGGGTATGCGTCTAGTTTGTGGGCGTGGATGTGTTACTCGAACTCCGTTGCGGTCAGTGCTCATGCGCTTTCTATGTTTGCCCGGCTCACTTTCGCGGCCATCGCTATTGTTCAGTTTTGTGTTCTGAAGCAAGCCGCCGCCTCAAAAAGCGATGCTACCAAAGATGCTATCGGCGAACGTTCGAAGGCAGGCTCAACCGAGCAGATCTTGAGCGTGAACGCAGACGACGTCGAGCCGCTCAAAATCGTTCGGAGACATTGTCCAGAAACTTCGTGGATGATCATACTTCACCCGCGGGCCACGAATCCGCGACTGTAATACCTCCTTTCGACCCATTGTGTGGGCCGAGTAAAACGGAGGTTTCTCATGTTGCTACTTCTCGACGTCCGATGCCGCAGAATTGCGCGGTGTGTGGACGAAACGATGCTTTCATCCTTCCGTTCGGCGAAGTTTGGATACGCCGACGGCGCACAGGCAGGGGTCCTCCATGATCTCTGACGAACAACGTGCAACCATTCGTCGACTTTTCTATGGCGAACATTGGAAGATCGGAACGATCGCGGCCCAGCTGGACCTTCATGAAAATACCGTGAAGGCCGCGGTGAATATTGATCAATTTGTGGTGCGCGGTCAGGCTCGACCGAGCACATTGGATCCCTTTGTGCCGTTGATGCGGGACATTCTAAAGCAGTATCCGCGCCTGACAGGCACCCGATTACACGAGATGTTACGCGCCCGAGGCTATTCGGGAAGCGCTATTCAAGTGCGCAGGAAGATTAATCAGCTCGATCTTCGACCACGTAAAACCGAAGCCTTTTTACGGCTGGATACACTGCCAGGCGAACAAGGCCAAATCGACTGGGCCGATTTTGGAATGCTGCGTGTCGGCAGTGGTCAGCGACGGCTCTACGGCTTCATTTTGGTGTTGAGTTGGTCGCGTGCACTTTGGGCGTACTTCAGTTTTGACCAAACGATGTCTGCGGTCGTGCGGGGTCATGTCGAGTGTTTTGGAGCACTTGGCGGCATCCCGCGGACGATTTTGTACGATAATATGAAGACCGTTGTTCTTGAGCGTGACGGCGAAGCCATTCGTCTTCATCCACGTTTTATCGAGCTCAAATCGTATTACCTTTTCAACGCACGGCCTTGTCCGCCGCGTCGTCCGAACGAAAAAGGACGGGTCGAACGGTCTATTCGATATCTTCGGAGTTCCTTTTTTGCGGGCCGCCATTTTAGTGATTTGGCAGATGTGCGTGCTCAGTTTGAGACGTGGCGAAATGAGGTCGCGCATACACGCAAATGCCCGCAAGACAAGACGCTGACCATCGCTGAAGCACTTGAAGCAGAACGTCCACGGCTGCTTTCATTGCCTGAAAATCCCCTCGAATCTGCAGATATTCGGGCGGTCGTCGCGCGAAAACAGCCCTACATAATCTTTGATACCAATCGCTATTCAATCCCACATGAATACGTCGGAATCGCCGTCACGGCCGTCGCCACCGAGGAGGAAATACGCGTGGTGCATGGCGATGACGAGATCGCACGTCATTGTCGGAGCTGGCTCAAAAGCCAGACCATCGAAGACTCCAATCACATCAAAGCGCTGCTCGACTACAAACAACGCGGCCGCGAACTCAAGGGACGTGAACTCGTGTTGGCCCAGATTCCACAGGCCGAAGCGCTCTACATGAAGCTGATGGATTCGCACGAACGAACTCAGCCACATACTTCAAAACTATTGGAGTTGATCGAGCTCTATGGCGTCGAACTGGTGCGCGAGGCCGTTGAACTCGCGCTTGAACGTGGAACGCCTCGCGCAGATTCCGTCGCGTATTTACTCGAGAAAAAGCACACCCAAAAACGTCGTCTTTCCCCACGTCCTCGATTTGAGCGGCGCGAGGTCGACGAATTGCACATTAAAAATCACATATTGGAGGACTACGATGAACTTTAAGAATCCTGTTAGTGATCTTGCTCAATCGCTTATCGACCTTGGTTTGCGCGCCGTCGGCCGCGATCTTGACGACTTTCTCAAACGCACCAAGACACGTAAAGAAGCTGCACAAATCCTCGAAGAACTCGTGCGTGTCGAACATCAGGAACGGACTCAAAAGAGTCTTGAGCGACGTCAGAACCGCAGCAAATTGGGGAACTTTAAACCCATGACAAGCTTTGATTGGGATTGGCCAAAACTCGATCGTGACATCGCTGAAGCCGCGCTGAAATTGAGGTTTTTGGACGAAGGAGCAAATCTAATCATCATCGGCGCGCACGGGCTTGGTAAAACGATGTTGCTCAAAAACATCGCCCATCAAGCAGTGCTGAGCGGCCACACGGTACTTTTTGTTAGTGCGGCAAAAATGCTGGGCGAACTTGGCGGCATCGATTCGCCGTCAAAGCTTGAGGCCCGTCTAAAATACTACAGCGGAATTCGCTTTTTGTGCGTCGATGAGGTTGGCTATCTGTCGTACGACAATCGCGCGGCAGATCTCCTTTTTGAGATCGTCACACGTCGTTACGAAGCCGGGAAATCGATGGCGTTGACGACAAATCTTGCTTTCAAAGATTGGATCACTGTTTTCCCGCATGCCACCTGCACCATCGCGCTCGTCGACCGCCTGACTCATCGGGCGGATATTCTCAAAATCGAGGGCGACAGTTGGCGGCGAAAAGAAGCGCTTGAGCGCCAGAAACGAGAGCTTCAGTCATGAAGCTCGATATCCCTCGTGATTTCAGCCAGGAGCAGGCCCGCTGGGCTTTAATGCTCCTCGAATACGTCATCAACGGGCTGCTGGCTTTCTATGACGAAATGCGATGTGTTTATGACATCGACGAGCAAGAACATGGCGACCAGCCACCTTTCTAAATTTCAAAGCACATGGATGTGCTTTTTCTTTCACCCTAAAACCGGCATGTCCAAGTTTCCCCGTTTTTCAGAGAGCGTTAACAATTAAACATGTCGTTCATGAGTGCGCTCATAAAATTAGCGTGCAACACGTGCCGGGCGGAAACCTCTACACCGTGACGAACGGCGGAACTCCAAAACGCGCTTTCTTAGGTTCAAGCGGAAACTCCGCGGTAACCGCAGACGGTCCTTTTGCCGTCGGCGACGAGCTCGTCGTATGGCAAGAACTATGTGATGACGAGAGCCCGACCTCAGAACCGACATATGCTGTTGCAGCCCCCACATTCATGCCCCCGATTCAGATCGACCCGGAAGATGTGTTTGAGCAACAGGAGCTATTTGCCTTCACGTCGATTGTCGCGGGATCAACCCTAAACATCGAAGAAGCAAACACCGGTCCTGTAGGCTCGATTTTTTCTTGGCCGTCCACTCGCTACAGAAATTGGGATTTTGCAACCGCTTTCGGCGGACCATTCTTGAACAGCCATCAGCTTCTGGTTAAACAGATCCTATGCACCGACTCTCAGGTGACAGACATCACGACCACCAAGACATGTGAGGAGCTTGATCCTCCTTTGGTCGCGCCGCTGATTTCCGGGCAGGACTTTGTGATCGTATCAAACGCAGTGCCCGGCGCCAGCATCCGAATCTATGACGCCAACGGAGAAGAGATTGGCGACGGAGGCGCCCCGATCATTCTTCTGCTTCGTCCGCTTGAAGCCGGCGAAACCATTACGGTTGTGCAGGAATTAGACGTTGAGTGTGTGGGCGAAAATGGAATGTCATACATCGTGAATGAAGGCGACGGCCAGATGATAGGGGGGCAATAATGAAAACCAATTTTGCCACCCTTATAATTTTGTTTGCCTTTGGCTGTTCGGATTCCCCAACCACGTCCAGCCTCGATACAGATGCCGGATGGTCACTACAAGAGGACACGGCTGGCACTGATATGTTCGATGACGGCGCTGATTTGGCGGAAGCAGATATGGCGCCTGACCTGGTTTTTTGCGGCGAGGAA
>JBFFMO010000546.1:0-3972 GCA_041554035.1 Allomicrovenator sp.
AAGGTCTTGACCGTGTCCGGAAGATAGAGCTCTTCGATCGACTTCACTTTGAACGGAATCACACGGAAAACCATTCCGATCGAGCCACGCTGCTGGAACACGTTGACGCGAAAGCGCCCAACGCCTGCCACGCCGTAAGAAAGGTCGACGTCCAACGTCTCCTGAAAAGCGTCGCGCTGCATCTTATTCATGATGCTCGCAGCCATCTTTCCAATTTCTTCGGGGGTTAGGCGCTTGCCATCACGCAGAGGAAGCAAAGAACCGTCGATTCGAAAAATCGGCGGCAATCCGGCCTTGACGTGGATATCACTGGCGCCGCCTTTCGTGGCGATCTGCAAAATTCTATTGAGCTCGTCGGTCATGCTCACAGCTCGGCGGTAAATAACTTTGGCCCGAAGGGTAACACCTAAGGTCAAAGAGTGTCTAGGAATCCCTCGGCTCTGGCTGTATGTTCCTGCGCCGGAGAGGTCATGAAGATTGAATGTATTGCAATTGGGGACGAATTACTCGATGGACGCGTCGTTGAGACAAATGCCGCCTGGCTGGGTGCGTTTTTGTTCGAGAACGGCGGAATGCTCTCTCGCGTGACGACCGTCTCGGACGATTTGCACGATATTATCGGCGCGCTTGAAGAGGCACGGGCGCCGATCGTCGTGGTTTGCGGCGGCCTTGGGCCTACGGCCGACGACCGAACACGCGACGCGGTTGCCGTTTGGAAACGGACCGTTCTGGTTGACGATGCGAACTCTCGCCAACGCCTCGAAGAGCGATTTGCCGCGCGAAATATCAAGATCACTTCCAATAATTATCGGCAGGCTGCCTTTCCGGGCGGAAGTGAAATTTTGCCTACCGAAGTCGGATCGGCTGCCGGATTCAGCGTCGAGGACGAAACCCGACGTTTCTATTTCTTTCCGGGTGTGCCCAGCGAGTTCCGATGGTTTGCAGAGACCTACGTTCGGCCGCTGCTCAAGACAGCCCCATCACACCGAATCTGTCTTCATTTCTACGGAAGAGGTGAATCTTCGCTCGAAAACGATTTGGAAGGGCTCGAGGAACTTGCCGCCAACCTTTCGGTGCGAGTGGGGTACCGAGCATCATTTCCGACGATCGAAATCAAACTTGCCGGCGAGCTCAAGGCGGTTGAAGAAGTTTGCGCCTTTGTGCTGTCTCGTTCGGCCAAGTATTTGGTCGGGCAAGACGAAGAGAGGCTCCCACACCGCATTGGCCGTTTACTCAAAACGCGTGGTTCGACCGTCACGACCGCAGAATCGTGCACAGCGGGAGGCATCGCAGCGGCGATCACCGATGTCGCGGGAAGTTCGGCCTGGTTTGAGCGCGGTTTCATCACCTACTCCAATGCGTCCAAGGTGGACGAGATCGATGTGGCGCCCGCCATACTTGAGGCCTTTGGCGCCGTCAGCGCGCAGACCGTCTGCCAGATGGCGCTTGGGGCACAAAAGCGAGCCGGGGCCGATTTTGCCCTCGCTGTCAGCGGAATCGCAGGCCCGGATGGAGGCACCCCAGACAAACCGGTAGGCACGGTTCATTTTGGACTGGCCACACCCTCCGGCGTGTTTCACAGACATGTCGTGTTTCCATTCCGCTCGCGCGAACAGGTGCGAACCTCCACGATTTACACCTCACTCGCTCTCCTATTGGCCTGGCTCGAAGGCGACGTGGGACGTTTCCGAGTCGATGGTCCTTTCGGTCAAGACCAAGTTTTTGGCCCCTCTGGCATTGAAATTACGGAACCTGAATGATTCGCTTATTTGTCGCTTTAGATCTCGCGATCCCGGTCGTGGAACGACTCGTACTTTTGCAAGACGAGTTGGATCGCCGGCTTCCAAAGGAAGCCATTGCCCGGCTCGTGGCGCCGGAACACATCCATGTCACGCTTAAGTTCATTGGCGAGGTGGACGTCTCATTGGTTCCGGTGATCGAAATCGCGATTGCTGAGATGACTCGACCACTCTTCCCTTTCGAATTTCGAACTCAGGGGTGTGGTGCGTTTCCGGATGTAAATAGCGCGCGCATCGTCTGGGCTGGCCTTGATGCCCAGGGGGCTGAGGTGATGAGCCTCCTGAATCAGACCCTTGAGCGCGGATTAGACGAAATCGGAATCATCCCGGATGCCCGAGAATATCGACCGCACATCACGCTTGCCAGAATTCGCTCAGAGGATCCCGTTGACGTCAGTGCATTCCTCGCACCGTTGAAAGACCTCGAATTTGGCACAAGCTACGTTCGAGATCTCGTTTTGATCTCTTCAGAACTGACCAAAGACGGTCCCGTCTACAAAGTCGTTCGTCGCTTCGCACTCGGCGAAGACTGAAATTTCCAATTCTGTTCATTCGTCAGTTGGATGAACAACCAAGTCTGGAAAAGCCGCAATAATCCGTGTAGGTTCCCGCCACACACTATGAGGATGGCGATGAATCGATTACTCCCCCTGCTGCTGGCACTCGGTCTCTTTGCGTGCTCGGACGACACTGCGAAACCAACAAATCTTGACGAGCAAATCCGAGTCGACCCCAATGATGGGAACGATGCTGGAGCCGATGCCACGACATCGAGCGATGCCGCGGATGAAGCAGATATTACGATTCCAGACATCGAGTCATGCCAACCGGGAGTCGTCTCGGGCTGCGCCAACGAAGGCTCGAAATTCGTCTGCAATGCGGAGGGCACGGGACTAGAAATCGTGTCGTGTGGCGCCTTGAATTGCCTGAACGGCGAATGCACCGACATGGTGTGTGTCCCGGACACGATCGCCTGCGACGGCGGCGAAGCGTTCAAACGTTGCAATTCAACCGGAACCGGCTTCGAACTGACGACGGCATGTCCTGAAGGGACAGTTTGTAACGGCGGGTCGTGCCGTCCTGTGTGTGAGCTTGGAAAATACGAGTCCTCGTACATCGGTTGCGAATACTGGACACTCGACCTCGATCAGTACCACGACCCAACAACCAATCCGAAACCCGACGAAGTCCCTCATGCTGTCGTCGTGTCGAACCCCAACAACGTTCCCGTTACGCTTGCCTTCTACTCGCAAGTCGCAGCGGCGAGTGTGAACGTCCCCGATCCCACCGTACCGGCTCAGTCGGCTCGTTCCTTCCAGATGCCTCGTTTGGACATCAGCGAGACGGGAATCACCAAACACTCGATCAACATCGTTTCGTCTTTGCCTGTATCGATGCACCAATTCAGCCCGCTGAATAATGAGTCGGTTTACAGCAACGATGCATCGCTGCTGCTTCCTGTGAACACACTTGGAACCGACTACTACGTGATCGGCTGGCCTACATCGCCCTTGCCCTGTTTGTTCATGCCTTGCCCGGAGTGGCAGCATGGCTACGTCACTATTCTTGCGGTCGAATCCGGAGACACCTTCGTCAACGTCACTCCCACCGCCACCATCACAGGCGGACAGAATATCGCGTCATTTCCCCCCGGCGTGACTCGTTCGTTTCAACTTCGACGCGGTGAAGTGCTCAACATCCAAGCTGGCGACGCCGCGTTGACCGGCCCAAACGATCTGACAGGAACATTTATCCGCGGTTCGAAAAAAATCGCCGTGTTCTCAGGGCACGAGGAAGCGGTCATCGGAGAGCCAAACGTCGGCGATGGATCGTGTTGTGCCGATCATTTGGAGCAACAGCTCTTTCCCGTCAACACTTGGGATAATCACTACGTTGCTGCATTGAGCCCTGGGCGTGGCATCAAGAAAGACCACTGGCGGATTCTTGCGGGCGAAGACGGGGTGGTGGTCGCGACCAATCCACCGCAACCCGGGGCAAATAACGTGACACTCAATCGTGGCCAATTCGTGAAATTCTTCAGCGACCAGAACTTCGAAGTGAATGCCACGGGCAAGGTCATGGTGGGTCAGTTTTTGGTCTCACAAGATCAGACGTCAGAAGGAACTGGAGACCCCGCCTTCGTCTTGAATGTACCGACCTCCAGATTCCGCAA
>JBFFMO010000547.1:0-3961 GCA_041554035.1 Allomicrovenator sp.
GCGAGTACGCTTCACGATAATCATCGCGAGCGCCCTTAAAATCCTCGGCATCAAACTTATCATTTGCGCTGCCAATCAGGCCGAGCACGCGTTGTGCTTTGCTCACGCCCTGATCTTGGGCTGCCGCGATCGACGGATGAAGTGTGCCAATAATCAATTGAGAGCAAAGAGCTACCGTGGCTGCTTGCATCGTTCTTCTGGAAAGAACTTTAGACATCCGCTTTCTCCGGCGCCAATGGGCGAGAATGAGTACGCATCAACACATGATCTGGGGCTATGGTCGGGCAAAAACCGCCAAAATGCAACTTTCGCAGTGTCACTCAGCGACGACCGGTGCCGACGTTGGATTCCCGTCAACGACAGGCGAGATGCCAAGTCCTGTGCGCGGAAACGCAAAAAAGAAGGCAAGAAACAAAATCACCACCACAAGCTCAATCGGGCTTTCGCCCCACCAATCCCATTTCCACTCTCTTTCCATGTCATCCTCGCCGTTTAGTACTTGTCTCGAATTCTACACCTAAAAGGCATCAAGTCACTCGAGTTCACTCAAGATCGTCTCAGCCACTCTCAGTCCGTCGATTGCGGCGCTTACGATTCCGCCCCCATACCCCGCGCCTTCGCCAGCAGGATAAAGGTTGCTCAACGATAGGGACCTCAAAGTGTCGCGATCGCGGGTGACCTGAATCGGCGCGCTCGTTCGTGTCTCGACCCCAATCAGGAGCGCGGTTTCGCTGATGAAGCCAGGCAGTGTGCGCTCGAAACGCTTGATACCAGCCTTCAACAAATCGATCACAAATTCGGGGTAACAACTCGAAAGGTCCGCCGGGGCAACCCCAGGTTTGTACGTGGATTTGCGAACCTCAGTGCTGGCCTTCCCGGCAATGAAATCGGGCACTCGCTGGGCCGGCGCAATGAATCCGCCGCCGCCCAGTTCGTAAGCGCGACGTTCCGCCTCAAGTTGAAATGCCATGCCATCGAGCATGCCATCGAATTCACCGAGCTCAGGAATGACGCCAAATTTGCCAAAATCGCTTGGCTCCACGGTGACCACGAGCGCCGAATTCGCCCAATGGCCTTTTCGACTCGCATGGCTCATGCCGTTGACGCAGATATGTCCGGGCATCGTTGGGGAAGGAACGACCTGACCGCCCGGGCACATACAGAAGCTGTACACACCTTTGCGCGCGTCTCCCTGACCAAAATTGGCCGCCAAGCGGTAGTCGGCTGTGGGTAGGTTTTCGAGGTCTGACCAACGGCCGTACTGGATTTCATTGATGAGCTTCTGCTCATGCTCGACTCTGAAGCCAACCGCGAAAGGCTTTTGCACCATTGAGACACCGCGTCCCGCCATCCAGCGGTACATTTCTCGCGCGGAATGACCGACTGCCATGACGACGCGATCGCACTCGATGACTTCCCCATCTCGAAGAACAACCCCGGACACGACGTCTCCCGCGACCGTCTTGTCGATCACGAAATCCTTCACAAAGGCGCCAAATCTGACTTCGCAGCCCTCGCCGGTGAGTTGGGCACGAAATGCCTTGCAGAGCGCGACCAAGCGGTCGGTGCCAAGATGAGGTTTGCCCTCCACCAGGATTTCGGGCGGCCCACCGAGTTCCACAATGGTCTCAAGGACATGCCGGACGCGGATGTCGTTGACCCGGGTGTAGAGCTTGCCGTCGGACCATGTACCCGCCCCGCCTTCTCCAAAACAGATATTCGAATCTTCGCGCAGCTCGCCTTTATGCATCAGCGCCGACACGTGCCGACCCCGAATCTCGACGGGCTCTCCACGGTCAAGCAGCACGGGCTTTAGCCCAGCGGCAGCAAGGCGGTGAGCACAGAACAACCCTGCTGGCCCAGCTCCGATGACCACGACCCGGTCTTTGCGGCGCGGATGGAAAACCCGCGGCGAAAGTGTCGCTGGGTCGGGGCATTCCACGACTTCATTGGGAAGTACTTTGAGGGGTTGGCGCAACACCACGTCGACGTTGCAGATGTACTGCGGACGTTTGCGCGCATCCATGCTGCGTTTGACCAGCTCAACTGACACAATATCGTCGAGGGTCACGCCAAGCTTCTTGGCGGCGCGTTGATGCAAGACCGCTTCGCTTTCGCCGAGCGCGCGCACCAATCCTTGAACGCGCAGTCGTTGATTTTTGTCTTTCATGAGTCAGCCTAGGTGCGACAAGGCCATCCCAATTTCCTTGGCCAATTTCTGCGCGGCATCGGTAACTTCCCGGCTGCGCTCTTTCTGGCCGGCCTTGTATAGCGCGCGCCCAAGACGCGCAAGGCCTTCGGCGTGGCGTGGCCTCGCCGAGCCAAGGTTAGAAAGCGTCTCGACCGCCGACTCCATGCGAGCCAGCGCCTCGTCCACACCTTCCACTTCCCGGACGGCCAATTCACTGACAAGCAATTCGGCACCACACCATAGCGGAACATGCCCCAGACCATCGGCCAGGCGGCGGGCCTCCATTCCGCGGGCTCGGGCGGCATCGAGTTCTCCGCACATCATATGCGTTTCGCCCAACTCCAGCAGAGCTTCGACGCACAGCTCAGGCGCGCCAAAATTTGTGGACACATCAAAAGCCTCAGCCAGAGTCCGTCGCGCGGCCTCAAACTCACCGGTGACACGCAAGAACGCTCCACGACCAATGAGTGCAACCGCGAGACCGTCATTGGCAGCGTCATCGCGCGCCACCGAGACAGCCTCGTCAAAGAGGCGGCCGGAGGCGTCGAGTTCATCGCGCCAAAAACGGATTTTGGCCAGATGAGCTCGAACGATGACTTCGCCCGAGGCGTTTCCAAAATGCTCAAACTGCGCCAAACACGAGGTCAGTCGCTTTTCGGCCTCGGCCAGCCGTCCCTGCGAGACCATCATGCGAGCCTCAGTCAGGCGAACCCAGGGCTGTTGGCCGTGAACTGGAAGCACGTCCCGGAGGCGATCAATCCACAGCTCGACCACATCCAGCGTTCCTTGAGCAAATCCCAAGTCGGCGCCAACCATGCACACGCGGAACATCAACCAATCCAAGGTCGTCCGTTCGGCGATATCCCATGCGCCCTCGACACTTGCTCGAGCGATATCCAACTTATTAAGTCTCAGGCTGGCTTCGGCGAGTTTCAACAAGGTCTGAGCTTTTTCAGCCCCATTTTGCTTGGCCGCCGCCTGAGTCCAGTGGTCAGCCGCCTGAGCCAATTCTTTGGAAGAACGATTATCCCCGGCCATTTCCAACCATATGGCAGCGCGCTCATGTCCAGCCGCCTCCATATGGCGAGCGATTTCAAGCACGTTGCCGTGGCCTCGTTTCCAATTTCGCTCAAGCCGCTCTGCGATTCGTCGGGAGATGGAACGGCGCCATTCCGGGTTCATCGGCGCCACGATCACATCCTGGAGATCTCGGTCAATCAGACGCAAATGTCGCCCGTTTTCGTCAAGGTCCAGATGAACGAATTGTCGCCATCGCAGCATCTCGATATTGCGGTCCACCTCGGTGGGTTCCCCGCCCTGAGTCAACGCAATCTTACGAAGGGTGGACCACTCAACCGGACGATTCATGACGGCAAGAATCTCCAGCAGTTCTCGCCCCGTATGGCCAAACCCGGACAAACGACGACGCAAGGACTCCTTCTTCGACCGTGGCAAGGCAAAACCAACAAGCTCCTCGCGTGAGAGCGACCACTGGATGGAAGACCTACGCGATAAAATCCCCGAATCGATAAGATGCCGCGAGAGTTCTTCAACGTACGACGGGTCTCCGTTTGAGTTTCCCGCCACCGTCGCCATCCAATCGGCCGGCATTCGGTCAACACCCAGGCGAGTTTCAAAGAAATACGCCACGTCTGCTTCACGCAAGCCTTGAAGCTCAATGATGTCGCAGTCGCTGACCTTGCCAAGGCTGTCGATGCGGGCCTCAGGCTCCGCTGCGAGCACCATCGAAGGCCGTTGAAAACCGGTGCC
>JBFFMO010000548.1:0-3955 GCA_041554035.1 Allomicrovenator sp.
AGCCGTCGCGCCATTGCGAATGCTCGCAAGGTCGACTTCACCGGGTTTAATCAACGCCAGAGTTTCGGGCCGTTCTTCTACCAACTTCCAGTCCGATTCGACGTCGCCAAAGACGCGGAACCTTGCCACGCCGCCGTCGGGGTAAATCCGCAACCGAACATGGGTGTAGGAACCCGGAGCAGCAGCGGCAAAGAGATTCTGAGACCCAGCTTTAAGCGGGGACTGCGGCAAGACTTCGACCCAATTCGCGGACTTCAAAGATTCAGTGGTCGCACCTGGCGCATGCACCGCGTCCACGGCTGCAAAGGGAGGGTGATTGCCCAGGAAAAAATTGGTGTCGATATCAAAGGCTCGAATTTTTCCGGGGACGCCAAGCTCCAGAATGCACCAGTCGTGGTCGGGACCGCCGCGGCGACGACGTGATTCCCAGCCGTCCATCCACTTGCCCTGCTCGGTGTACTCGTCGGGCAAAAAGATGCCGCGACCTGGTTTCACAAGGTTTTCCATGCCTGCAAAAAAGTCGTCGGTACAGGCCAACGCCTTGCCACCAAGGTTTTCGGAAAGAAGGTCAACCAGACCGGTAAATGTGGAAACGTTTGTCGGATTACTCATGAATTATCTCGTCCCAAAATAGGCTTACCGTGGGGTCCAGAAAACTTGCCGTTTTCAAACACAACCTGACCACGCAAAATCGTTTTTCTCACCACACCGCTGACCGTCCGGCCGTCATAAGGTGTCACTTTATTTTTCATTTCCAATTCATTGGCATGAATGGTCTGGGTCGCATCGGGGTCAAAGACCACAAAATCTGCGTGCAAACCGCGACGAATCGCCCCCTTGCGACCGTGCAGGCCCGCCACTTTTGCAGGCACAGCCGACATCCATGTAATCACGCGTTCCAGCTTGATTCCACGCTCCTTTGCCATCGTCCAGACCAAGGGAAACCCCAGCTGCAGAGACGAAATACCACCCCAAGCATCCAGAAAATCTCCACGGTCGGGCAATTTCAAGTTAGGCGTGCAGGGTGAATGGTCGGTCGTGACCATGTCGATCAGCCCCGATTCAAGGGCGGCCCACAGCTTTTCCTGGTTATCCCGCTCCCGAATCGGCGGGCAGCATTTGTACTCGGTCGAGCCGTCTGGAATGTCTTCCGAGGCAATCGTCAGGTAATGCGGGCAGGTCTCGACCGTCAGAGGAAGGCCTTCGTCTTTGGCTGCCTGAATCAGCGGTAATGCTGACGACGCCGACAAGTGCACGATATGCACCGGGCAGCCCGTTTCGCGGCAAAGGTCGATGAGCAACGAAATCGCCTGAACTTCCCACTCCTGTGGACGAGATTCCAGAAAACTCACGTAGGTCTTGGGGTCGTGATGGTCTGGATGCGCGCCCAGATCGACCTCGCAATGAGCCAGCATCACACGTCCTTTGGACTTCAAGGCGAGCATTCCTGCGCGCAAGGCATCGGCGTTGCTCCACTCGAATTCTGGGATGCCCGAGTCGATCATGAACGCTTTGGCACCCAAAATCCCATCATCGGAAAGGCCCAGCAATTCTTCAGCATTGCCTGGGACGACTCCTCCCCAAAACCCGGTATCGGCGTAAAGCGAGGGCAGGCACGCCGCGAGCTTCACTTTGAGCGCGTCTCGTGTGGTCGTGACGGGAATGCAGTTCAGCGGCATGTCGACAACGGTCGTGACTCCACCGGCAATCGCGGCACGGGTTGCCGTCGAGAAGCCTTCCCAGTCGGTTCGCCCCGGTTCGTTGATATGCACGTGCGTGTCGACCAGACCTGGCATCAAGACAGAATCTCCGAGGTCCTCGACATCGCATGTCCCGGCGAAATCATAGGCCTCAACGGAAGCGATGACTTCGCCATCCACCACGACCGTTGCCGGCCTAAATGCAGAATCGATGAATACACGCGTAGATTTCAGGGCAAAACGAGCCACGATGAACCACTCCACAAAGGGCGCCGGAACGCGCTATCAGTTAATTTTGGCGCCTTGATACACCCAAGCCCCGAGGATCAGACGTTCTTCGTCGGTGATCCCGGTTTTATTGGCCATCGGCATCGTCTTCAGGTCGTACGCCCTGACTTTCATCCTGCCTGCCCATTTCTGCATGTCAGCAGGCGTATCAAAAATCGTCCCATTCGGAGCGACCTTGAAGACATCATCGGTTGGATGGCCTGAGTGGCAGCTGGAACAACGTGTCGAAACCACCGCTTGCACCTCAGCCAAACTTACCGTCCGATAACTCTCCAACGCCTCGTCACCCGCCGCTGAGGGCGCCGTAAACCAAGCCAACGCTGCAATCACGACGATGCCCGCAGGCATCACCCACATTGCACTCTTGGTGCGATGTTGCATGTTGTAATGATGACGAACCGCGATACCGACCGCAGACAACGTGGCCAAAATCGCCCAACCGTAAGGGTTTCCATAGGTCATCGGAAAATGGTTCGAGGTCATGATGAACAGGACGGGAAGCGTAAAATAATTGTTATGGCGAGAGCGAAGCCCACCGTAGATTCCGTCCCACGGGTCGGGTGCCTTGCCCGATTGGGCCGCAGCAACCAGCTTCTTTTGGCCCGGAATAATCACAAAAAACACGTTGCCGGCCATCATCGTACCGATCATCGCGCCGATATGAATATAAGCCGCTCTGGGGCTCAAGTACTGCTGCAAACCGTAGGCACAAGCCGTTAAAAACACGAACATCACCAGGAGCATCAACGCCGGCTTTTTCAGCAAGGGCGAACGGCACGCGATGTCGTAAAAAAACCAGCCCACAAATAACGAACCCACGCCGATGCCAATCGACGTCGCCGGGCTGATATCGGCCACAGACGTATCGATCATGTAGGTCGAGGCGTTCATATAATAGACAATAATCAGCAGGCAGATGCCCGTAATCCAGGTCGCGTACGCCTCCCATTTAAACCAGTGCAAGGTCTCCGGAAGTTTTTCCGGAGCGACCTTAAATTTTCGCAGGTAATAAAACCCGCCGCCATGAATCGCCCACAGGTCACCGGCGATGTCGTCGGGAAGGTCAGCCTTCAATTTCTCGAGGTGGTTTTCGAGCCAGACGAAATAGAACGATGCGCCAATCCACGCCACGCCCACGATGACATGTAGCCATCGGAACGTAAGATTTAGCCATTCGATGATATGTGCGAGCATAAGATTACCGACGAAAGGGAGCTTCGTTTCTCACAGAGAAGCGCAAACTAGCAAGGTTTGATGCTATCGCTGGGCGCGCAAATCGACCGCAATGACGGGGTCCTCACCCGGTTGGACGTTGTACATCTGCAAAATGAACGTCTCGGGGTCGCGAAAATCGACCTGGATACGCCAACCCCAATCGGGGCCCTCCCCCGCGGGATAAGTCCCATAAAGCTTCAAAACACCGTCATCGAGGAGTCCGTGCAGGACGGTACCGTCCGAATAATGCATCGAGTCTTCCCAGTCGGCCCGAAGTGCTCCAGTCGTACCTGTAATCACCAGCACGCCCGTTTGCTCTTTGTCGCGAAACACCCATGTGTAACGAATCTGACTCGCCTCGACGACAGCGGTGGCGCGGCTGGATTCTGACACGGGCCCTTCCAGCCAGAGTCGATTCACTCCCGTCCAGTTTCCGTGATGCGATATAATCATCTTGACCTCATTTCATGCCAGGCTTTGTTCAAATTTTCGCGATGTGCCGGGTGTGCGATGGCGATCAAAGCCTCGGCCCGTTCATTGAGTGTTTTGCCGTACAGGTCGGCTGCGCCGTATTCGGTGACGACGTAGTGCACGTGCGCCCGTGTGGTCACAACCCCGGCTCCAGGGTTCAGAGTCGGGACAATTCGCGACAGGCCTTTGCCGGTCTGCGAATTGATGGCGATGATGGGTTTTCCTCCTTCGGACAACGACGCTCCACGAATGAAGTCCATCGGCCCGCCTACGCCGGAGCT
>JBFFMO010000549.1:0-3955 GCA_041554035.1 Allomicrovenator sp.
CGCAGGGTCCGAATGGAACGCAGGTCCAACCCCGTCGACAGAAAAAACGGAAGAATGGCCACCAAATCCACCAGACCGAAAAAAGAAAAAATGAACTTTTTCCGTTCATCAGATGCATAGACGCGCAGAAGATATTCGGTGGCGAAGATCATCATGATGACGGATTCCTCGACGTTCAAAAATCTGGATAAAAACGGCGAGAGATCTGGCAACGATTCCACCGCGCCACCGATCAAAGAAACGACAATCAGGGCCTGGATGAAAATATCAAAAACACGGCCTTCTTTTGTGTCTGACCGAATTACGATGGCGTTGATTTTCGCTTTCATTCCCATATTTCCCCCCAACCACCTGCAGAATTTCTACTTTAGTCGTCGCGCTCAAAGTTCGTACAAAGTGCACGGGTTGCGACCCAAACCATGACCGCGATCTTCGCCAGCATCGGCCAAGGTCAGCTCTCATTCGACGTTGACCACGAAGCCTTAACTGCCTTCAGATGCCTCGCCCAAATTTCCGCTAACCATGAAACTTTACAAGGTGTCTAAACTCGGGAGGCAAATGTGTCGATAGCAGATCCGCGAAGCAGTCGTTTTTTTCGTGCGTTTGGTTAGGGACCCGCCATGAAAATCACCGAGAAATCAATCAACACATCCCTGCTGGTCGTGACTGGGATGCTGCTCGGTGGCTGTCTGGCGGCACCACTATCCGCTGAGTCGGATACAGGGTTCGACGACATGGCGGGCGACTCGGCAACGTTAATCCACGGGGAAAATGACGTGGGCGTGACGGATGGAGACTGGGGCGACCTTGATGACACGTCCCCGGATGCCACGATTTTCGAAGACATGCCCCCGGATCTTCCGGTGGAAGTTGACGCATGGGGACAGCGTGTCCGCTTCGTGTTGGATAACAATTTTGCGACCTTTACCGATTTCAAAGTCAGACTCGATATCACGGCCTATCAAGCGGCTGCTCTCGGGTCTGGTTTTGATAAAAATGTCGTGCGATTTACCGACGACTCAGGCAGCCCGCTTGCTCATGAGCTTGAGTACTCTTCGACGGGTGCGGCTTTTTGGGTGAAAACAAACCTGCCGAAGGAGAAGACCTATATCTGGATGTATTTTGACACCGCCAATACGGTGCCCACGTCGCAGAAAGCGCAGATGTGGACCAATTATACAGCCGTCTACCATTTTGATGGGGATGGCACGGACGCTTGTCAAAACAACGATCTGAGCTGTGCGGGAGATTGCAGCGGGAGCCCTGGGATTGGGGTGGGCTCGGCGTTTTCGCCCTCGGGCACGGGGACGTTTCAGATCGATGATATCGGTGCCGCGATGCAGATCGGTGTGGGTCAAGCTCGAACGATCAGCTTCTGGTATAAGCCGGGCGGCGCCAGCAATGTGTCTGTGCCGCTGATGAGCGCAATGGCGACCTGTGTGGGCTGGGGAATTCGCCTGAATGCATCGCAGGGCATTGATGCGGTTTTTGCGACGCTCGACCCGCAGACCCAGCCGGGTGGGTCAGCAGATAACCCCTGCGATTTGACCAGCAAGGGCGTCTCTGCGGGCCCCTTGGCCTCAGGAGAATTCCATCATGTGGTCCTGACGATCGACCGAGCCAGCAACCCTGGCCGCTTGGAGTTGTGGGTGGACGGAGCGTCCAAGGACGACACGCCGCTGACCTCGGCGCTCGCCTCGGCCAGCGCGAGCACGTTCGTGATTGGTGGAGACGAGGCGGGCGGACGATTCGCGAACGGTACGTTCGACGAAGTACGGGTTCGGTCCGGCGTGACCAGCAAAGAAGAAATCCGGGCGCATTATCTGAATTTTGGCCCCAATGGGTGGGTTCGGCTGGAGCCTAATTCGGTGGAAGCTTTAACAAGTGGACGATAGGCACCCCAGAAGTGGATGAAGCATTCCCATCGGCCGCGCCGCTTCCCGAGGTTCTTCGATAAAATGCCTCTGGCATGATGCGTGCTCTTACATGGATATCCCAACGTTTGGATGTCGCATGTCTAAAAAAGCCTCGTTTCTCGCCGTACTCCTGATGACTTTGAGTCTGTCATCGGCCGCGTTTGCGTGCAGCCTTGCTGGCTACCAAGAGCTGGGCATGGATTCGACTCTTCCAGGCATCGTGTTTCAAGACTTCGAAGCCACGGTACAAAGCATCAAACGGGGCGCCAATTCGGGGTCAAGTTGTGATGATTTGGGCTGGGTCGTTATCAAAATCACGGACGTCGACCCGGAGGTCGGGTATACGGCAGAGCTCCTCGACGGCAGTGCACCAAAGAATCTGGGCCAATTCCTGACGCCTGTGATTCCCGATCAGGATGGAACCTTGATGCTGGTTTGGAGCGACGACAGCTCCGATGAGCAGCCTCCTGTCGACTTCAGCGTGCGAATCACCGCCATCGCGCCCAACGGCGACGAAGGCCCAAACCATGACGTGGTGGTCACGGACCCGGGCACGGAGGCTGGTTGTTCTGCCACAGGGCATCAAGACGCCAGCTTGCTTGGGCTCATGGTCTTCGGTCTGCTTTTTCATTGGCGCAGAAAAGGTTAAGGCTCGCCAATTGAGAGGGGCGCAGAATTGGCCTAGAGTGACAGACGCGATAGGACGCGTCTCGCCTATCAGCCATGAGGTCCGAAGTGCTCTATCCCAACAAGACAGTCCAACATTTGGCGTGTTTCGCCCTCGTCGGTCTTTTGAGCGGGTGCCTTGATGCGCCCCTTTCTGCACCTGCAGATCTCGGAGCAGCCGATTTGAGCTCTGATATGGGCAGGGATATTGGAAATCTAGATATCGGACTAAGCGATGCTGGCGCAGATGCTGGCGCGGATGCCGACTTCTCCTATGATCCTCCGTGGTGGAATCCACGCTGGAAAAAGCGGGTGCGGATCGACCTCAAGAATACGTTCGGGAATCTGACGCGTTTTCAGCTCAAGGTGCACGTTTCGGCGGCCGCCCACGAAGCACTTGGAGACGAATTCAATCCGCTACTCGTTCGTTTTTTTGACGCGGCGGGCCGCGAACTTGCGCACGAAGTCACGGGCACGAATCGGGCAGACGGGACGACCGTCTGGGTTGCGGCCACGATCCCGGAAGGCGAACAAGAAATCTGGATGTATTATGACGATTCAGTTTTGGCGGAAACGGCGACACCTGCTCAGGTGTGGCGTGACCATGCGGCCGTCTACCATTTTGAAGAAGGTGCGTTGGGGACGGATTCATCGGGGCATCATAATGCCGTTTGTGAAACCTGTGTGAGCGGAACGGGAATCTCAGGAACCGGATACGCAGCCGACGGACAAGTGGCATTTGAGCTTGCGGACCAGACGTTTTCCCACGTCAATCCAGGCGAGGCGCTTACACTTAGTCTCTGGTATCGCGCGAATGCCGGCACGAATGGAACGCTCATGATGGCAGAGTCTTCGTGCGTGGGCTGGTCGCTGAATTTCACGGCCGATTCGAAGATTTATGCTTCGTTTACGCCGCGAAACCCTGACGGTTCGGCATTGGGCGCAGCCTGCAGCGATGGTCGAACATTCGCGTTAGAGGACGCAAAGGTCGGCCAATACCAGAACCTTGTTTTCGTCATCGACCGCACGGTGATGCCAGCAGCGATCTCGCTTTGGCTCGACGGAAATTTAATAAAAACCGAAAAATTCCTTTCTTCTATGAATTCAGACACGTCCGTGACCGTTGGGATTGGTGGTGATTCTGGCACCAACAGCTATTTTTCTGGCCTCGTCGACGAGGTGCGAATCCTACCACTGGCCTCAAAACCCAGAGAAATAGAGGCCCACTATTCTAATTTATCCGGGACGGAAGATTGGGTGGCAGTGGACCTGACCTCGATTGAATCGTTTTAGGCGCTCTCACCGATCCAAAAAAAAAGCCTCCACGGAATTCGTGGAGGCTTTTTTGTTTTCGGCTTTGGCCAAGATTACCA
>JBFFMO010000550.1:0-3955 GCA_041554035.1 Allomicrovenator sp.
GGCTGAATCGGCGGCGGTTGCAGATGAGGATAATGGAGCAATGGGTGACGGAATGGCCTCCGAGCCGAGTCGGAAATCGATGCCGAAAAAACCGAGCCGAGTGATGAATCGGCCTGTGGCAAAAGAGTCGGATTCCCCAACGATCGACTTGTTTGATGACAGCAGGGCGGGCGGTAAGGCCGGGCCAAGTCCTTCCGCTCCGGCGGATTCCAAAGATGCATCGCGCCCCTTGGGGCAGGCCAAGGCAGAAAAAAAGGCCGATCGTGCTGCTTCGGGCATGGAAGAATCGATGAACATGTTTGGATCGGGCGCCAGTGTCGAAAAAGGTGAGGCTGGTCCTGCCAAGAGACGCTCCAGCCGCGGCCGAGGTAGGCCCGTGATGATGGTGCGCAATGCCAATATCTCCGAGCCTCATCAGCCGACAGCATCCGAAAACAGGAACGTGGCAAACAAACGCTCGGCCTGGGAAAATGAACCCGAAAATCGAACCAAACGGATGCAGTATATTCGGGCGCTGATTGCCGCAAATCAGTTTTCCGGCGCCAAAATAGAAGTGGAAAAGTGGCTCGCGCTCAATGCGATGGATGCCGAGGCAGCGGTGCAGATGGCGCAGGTCGAGTCCTTGGACGGACGTCTTGACGAAGCGCTGACCTGGCTGGAGTCCGGGGCGGATGCTCAGCCCCGTGGCGTGTGGGTTCATCAACGTCTCGCCAGCGCCTACACAGCTTCGGGCCGCGACGCACTCGCCTGCGCACAGACGTCATTGCTGGGCGATATTGGGATTCAAACACGCACGCAAAGAAAGACCGACATTCTTGAGTGTCCCATGACCACCGACTTGTCGCTCTTCGGTCTGGCTCGCGATCGATTGAGTGGTGGCGAGGTGCCGACCAATAAGGTGGGAAGCGGCGATATTCACGTGACGTGGACCGGCGACCCAGACGCCCACATCGAAGTGATTGAACCCGACGGAAGGGTGCTCTCGTGGCTTTCACAACGTCGCAACCTCAAGGTTTCCGGCGTCGGGACTCAGAAGTCCGAACTCTTGTTACCTCGCGTGCGCAGCCGTCAAGTCTACGGAATTTGGATGGTTTCCGGCAAAATAGGTAGTGCAGGAACGCTGACGGTGCAGTCTGGATCCACCAAACGGGTCTTCCAGGTCCAGTTGCGTTCCAATCGGACAGAGGTGGCCGAGGTGAGCGTTTCCGAGTCTTGGCGCCGTTAGGTGTGGGCTGTCGTCGCAGTCAGGCAAAGGGGCGCATTCGACGCCCGTTGGCTCGGAAAGGGTTGCGGCGGTTGACGCGCTTGGAAGTTTAGACTCAGATACGTGGCATCAAGGAGCTGCCATCATGATCGAGTTCTGGGTTAACGACGAACAAGTGAGCACGGACGAACACGAGGGCGTGTTGGTTCTGGATTTTCTGCGCAAACGCATGCGCCGGATGGGCACCAAAGAAGGCTGCAAAGAGGGCGATTGCGGGGCCTGCTCGGTGATGATTGGCGAACTCATCAATGGCCGAGTTGAGTACAAAGTGGTGACCTCATGCCTGGTGCCGGTTGGCGAAGTTCACGGCAAACACGTCGTCACCGTCGAAGGCGTGGGCCGCGCCGGAAAGCTCAACCCGGCGCAAGCCGCGATGGTGAACCGAGGCGGTTCGCAATGCGGTTTTTGCACGCCTGGGTTCATCGTTTCGATGTCGTGGTGGCTTTTGGCCGATAAAAGTCCGCCAACGATGGACGGATTCAAGCGCGCAGTCAGTGGCAACCTGTGTCGCTGCACCGGCTACAACAGCATCAAGCGCGCGGGCGAGGACCTGATCGAAGAATTCGGTCCCAAGGGCAAACATGTTGGTCTTTGGGACGATGATTTACGCATCAAACGACTCGCCGAACGCGGTTTAATTCCAAATTATTTTGTTGAGATGGCGACCCGATTGGCGGCGATTCCCGCAGAAAAAGTCAGTGAAGAATCCGCAGATTTTTATATCGGCGGCGGCACGGATCTTTACGTTCAAAAGGGCGAACATATCCCGGGCTCGCAGACCTCGCTGCTGTCAAAATATCCTCATATGCGCGGCATTCGCGAAGAAGACGGTTATGCCGTGTTTGGCGCATCGACCACTTTTGAGGAATTCGGCCAGTCGGATATTGTGCGCTCCTGGATCCCCGATATCGACGACTGGCTGTGGTTGATCGCGTCTTTGCACCTTCGTAATCGAGCGACGCTCGCCGGTAATATTGTGAACGCGTCGCCGATTGGCGATATGTCCAATTTGCTGCTCGCGATGGATGCGGAATTGGTTTTGGTGGAAGGTGATTCGACGCGCGTCGTACCCCTCAAAGAATTTTATTTGGGGTATAAAAAATTCGATAAAAAGCCCCATGAATTGGTGTTGGAAATTAAAATCCCGACGCCCAAAGAAGGGACTAAAATTCGTTTCGAAAAAGTCTCGAAACGAAAGGCACTTGATATCGCGACAGTGACTTCGGCCGCAAAAATTCTGCTCTCTCCCGACGGGACAGTCGAGACCTTCTCGATATCTGCAGGAGGAGTCGCCGCGTTTCCATTATGGCTGAAGCGCACCGGGGATTTTTTGCAGGGTAGAAAAATTAATGTCGATGTGGCTCGGGACGCTGTTTCATTGGCGCTCCAAGAGGTTTCACCGATTTCAGATGTGCGCGGCAGCGCCGATTATAAGACGCTGCTGACTCGGAATTTTGTGATCGCGCATTTGATGGCTGTTTCGGACGTGAAGTTAGAGGATTTTGTATGACCCACTATGACGCCGAACTTCATGTCCGCGGAAATTCACAATACGTGGACGACGTCCCGGCCCCAGCGGGACTGCTTCATGCCGCGATTTTTGCATCACCCATTGCTCGGGGAAAGCTTAGCGGAATTGATGCCAGTGTTGCTGGCACGATGCCGGGCGTCATCGCGATTTTGACCGCCCAGGACATCCCCGGAGAAAACCAAATTGGGGCGATTATTCCGGACGAAGTCCTGCTCGCCACCGACGAGGTCGATTATATCGGTCATCCCATCGCCATCGTGGTGGCGGAGACGCCCGAAATCGCGCGAATGGCCGTCAAATCCATGCATGCGATGATCGAGGCTAAGACGCCCATCGTTTGTCCGCGAGCCGCCTATAAATTGGGCCATTTTATCGACGCGCCTCGTCAATTTGTGATGGGCGATGTCGACAAAAATTGGGATGCCTGCGATGTCATCGTCGAAGGCGAATGCGATATCGCGGGGCAGGAACACCTCTATCTGGAGACGCAGCGTGCTCGCGCGACTCTTGGTGAAGGCGGGCGTCTCGTGGTGTGTTCTTCGACGCAGAGTCCCTATGCCGTGCAGACTGCGATTGGTCGCATTTGCGCGTTGCCTTCGCATTTGGTCGAAGTCGACGTGAAGCGCCTTGGCGGTGGTTTTGGCGGCAAAGAAGACCAGGCAACCGCGTGGGCTTGCATGGCTGCTCTTGCGGCACATGTGCTTCAGCAGCCGGTTGAACTGGTGTTGAACCGTGTCGACGACCTTCAAATGACGGGAAAACGTCATCCTTATAAAGCTGATTTCCGCCTCGGATTGAAATCAGACGGTACGATGCTGGCGTACAAAACCACGCTCTACCAAAACTCGGGGGCGTCGGCTGACCTGTCGACCGCGGTGCTTGAGCGAAGCCTCTTTCACGCCACGAATGCGTACCGTATTCCCAATGTCCATATCCACGCGGCGTGCTGTCGCACCAATCTGCAACCGCATACGGCTTTTCGCGGATTTGGCGGGCCTCAGTCGATGTTCGTGATGGAAAGCGCCATCGCCGCTTTGGACGATATCGAACGTATCGAGTCCTACATCGACCGCCGGCGCGCCACCATCTTCGTCTACTATACCCAATCCAGCAGCCAAAAATACGCCTACCTCAAACTCCAGGAATGCGTCGATGCCAAC
>JBFFMO010000551.1:0-3944 GCA_041554035.1 Allomicrovenator sp.
GGCTCCAGCCTCGTTTCTATCACAATGCCGAGGCTGATTGCGAGATTCCCGCTCGATGAGTCGAAGCACCTGTTAAGTTGTGTGAGTGAGGTGCACTTGATATCTTACCCGAACCAATATTCTGCGGACTCCCTACTTCCTATGCCAATTTGTCCTAAATGCGGGCACGCAAGTTCCGAACTCGGCGGAAAATGCCCCTACGATGAATACTATTTCGTTCCTGAGGAGACGGCCAACGACTCCCGCAACGATCCGATGATCGGAACGATCATCGCGGATAAGTACATCATCATCGCCCTGATCAACGAAGGGGGGATGGGCGCGGTCTATCGTGCGCTTCAAACCCCGATTGGAAGAGAAGTCGCCCTGAAAGTCTTGAGGGCTGAGCTGCGTGAATCCGAGCAGGGTGGAGACCGATTCATTCGGGAAGCCAGAGCGGTCGCTCGGCTTCAGCACCCCAACATCATCAATCTCCATGACTTTGGGTTCGACCATACCAAACATCCCTACATGGTTATGGAATACGCGCCAGGCGTGTCCATGACCCGGTGGTTGCTTGACGAAAAACTCACGTTTGACCGGATTTTGCATGTGATCCGCCAGATACTCTCGGCGCTGCAAGAAGCCCATGAGTGCGGCATTGTCCATCGCGACCTCAAACCTGAAAACATGATCATCGCCAAGTCTGGGACCGACAAAGATTTTGTGAAATTGCTGGATTTCGGGATCGCGCGGGTCATCAATGAAGGCGCGACCAAGAGTCTGACCAGGGAAGGGGAAGTGTTCGGCACGCCCCATTACATGGCCCCCGAACAAGCACGCGGTGAAAAGAATATCGGCCCTCCTGCTGATGTGTACGCCGTGGGCATCATGTTGTTTGAAATGCTGACGGGTGAACAACCCTACGACGCACCGACGCCTCTCGCCGTTCTCTTCCAGCATATCAATGAGCCGTTGCCACCTGTGACACCGCGCCACGGCGTGACGTTTCCGCCGGCGGTCGCCGAGGTGGTGCGCATTGCGACAGCCAAGGAAGTCAAAGACCGCTATCAGTCCTCTGCGGAATTCCTGAAGGCCCTCGATCAGGCCGCTCCACATGGCAGCGTGAGCATGCACGCGGTGCTGAGTGCAGTGATTCAAGACTCGTTGAATCCAAATACGTTGGTCCCTGGGTCACAGCCCATATCCACGCAACAACTTGCTGCGCGCGTGCCCATCATGACCCCGACCGGGCCGCTGGGGAACGACGTCGCAATTTATGACCCCGACCCAAGCATTGAGGTCGACGCTCCGCATTTGGCCGCCCAGCCGGCGATTTCAAGCGAACGGAAATTGACGGCCGCCCTGCTTGCCGGAGTGGTTGGCCTACTGGCGCTTCTTTCGGTTCTTTTTCTCTACAAACTGAGTACCGACACCCACGGCGATGTACCCATTGTTGACGCAGCGACCGGTTCGGAATCACCCACTCCACCGGACCTTCTCGCCGAGGTCGAAGATCCGAAAGTGGAGGTGCCCGATGTGCCCGTGAAGGTTGAGCCTGAGCCACCAAAAGTTGATCCCGTGGCCGAGGTGGTGGAAGTCGAGCCGGTCGTAAAAGTCGAGCCGGTCGTAAAAGTCGAGCCGGTCGTAAAAGTCGAGAAGGTTGTCAAAGCCGAGAAGGTCGAGAAAAAGGCCGCCACGCCTGTCAAAACCCCTGAAAAGAAGCCCGCAACCACGACCACCAAGGTTGTCCCCACGTCGGTCGACACCAAGCCGGCGGTCATGAAATGGGAAAAGAAGGCCGAGACTCCCGTGAAATGGGGACAGTAGACGCGTTACTTGACGGTTCGTAGTCTTCGTAGGAATCTAGCGGCACACACCCCAATTTGTCGTGGCACATTGTCCGCGGAATTCGCGCGTGGAATGGCTCAAATGAATACTATGTTTTTTCGTACCCGACTCATCGCAGCTGCCCTCGCCACAAGCATGGTTATACCGTCGTTCGCCTGGGCCACCCCCGAGAGAGCAGCGGAGTACTACCAGCAAGCCAGCGCCGCGTATCAGAGAGGCGATCTTCAAGAAGCCGCGGACCTGCTCGAAAGGGCCTACGCCGAAGATCCCGATCTCGTTTATCAGTACAACCGGGTTCTGGCGCTTGAAGGACTCAAGAAATTCGACGAGTCCCTGCGGGTTCTGAATATCTACGCCGATCCCATGCGCCAAGATTCGAGGCAGCGATTCACCGACGTTGATGCCATCAAAACGCGACTTCAAGAAAATGTCGCGTTGAAGAAGAAGGCCGACGAGGAAGCAGCATTGCAGCGGCAGAAAGACGAAGAGAACAAAAACACGGATCCCAAGAAAATTGAGGACCCGGTGGTGGTCGCTCCGGCATCTTCGACCCCTTGGTTGGCGATCGGGCTGATTGCCGGCGGTGGTGTGGCTCTGGGAGCTGGCGCGCTTTTCGGGTCTGGCATTTTGGTGGGGGATCAGCTTGATGACACGCAATGCGTCAAAGATAACCTCGACCTTGGTCTTTCAGGCGATGCCGTTTTTCGGGATTGCCCCTACGAAGATTTGACGACCTTTTCAGCGAAAAAGAATTCCTACGACGACGACGTCGCCGCCATTGAGACTCAACAGACCTTGGCCGTCGTGTTCTTGAGTGCAGGCGCGGTAATGGCCGTGGGTGGAATTGTGGTGTGGGCGCTCGACGACGGTGGCTCAGAAGCCGCACCGCCTCTTTCAGCTCAGCTTACACCGTGGATCGGCCGGGGTGGGGCAGGGGCGACGCTCGACGTTTCATTTTGATGGTGGCTTCGACCAGCCTCGGCCTCCAAGACCTGATGCCCGTCGACGTTCCTGATGAGGACGCGAATCTGCCGGCGCTCAGCGAGCAAGGGCCATGGCGCCTGAGGCTTGCGCGCGAAGCCCATCCTCACGGGCAAACCGAACCGCTGAAAGCACTTTTTGACCATTTTGATGCTGCAGCTGCCTGGCCTTCGATTCCCGCGTTTCAACGCCACGATGATCCTTTTGAGGTTCTTCAAAGTGCGCTCGCCGGCGACGACGCGGCATACCTGCCTGTTCAGGTCGAGGCTCCCAAGCCGGCCATAGTCGAACTCGAATCAAGCCCCCTCGAGGCGCTGCTTGGGCGCGAGATGTTGGAGATCGCCCGTTCGAGCGCATTGGCGCCAGAACGGCGAGTGGAGGCGGTAGAAAAGGTTGCCATCGCGCTTGCGAACCCGACCCGGGAAAACGTCCGTGCGATTCTGGTCTCGCTACTGCGCGACTGATCACACCATCCAGTTGCGGCCTTCGAACTCAGCCGAAGGAACTTTCAATGCAAGTCGGGCGTTTGGCGGATGTCGCTCAAGTTCCATTCCGTTACGCGAGATCACGAGCTGGAGCAGCAGATCGGCTCCCTCGGCGGCCTCGATATCTTTTAGTGGGATGGCCAACTCAAGTTCGTGTCGAAGCGCAAATCGCAGATCGTGGGGAGTCGGATCCCCTTCAAGTTGGGCCTTGCCCTTCGAAACATTGACGGTCCAGACCTTTCCACTGCTCACAAGGGTAAACCTCAGGTCGCAATCGACGAATCCGTTCTTGAGGTCCAGCCCGGGTATCAGGCGCAGATACAGATTGGTTTCGTCAAAACCAACCAACATACGATCGAAAAGGCGGGTGGTCTCAAACATCGAGCCCCGGGCTCCGGTGTTGATATAATAACCCGCATCGGTCCACTCGTAGAAAAACTCAGCTCGTCCATCAATTCGCGGCGAAATCAAACCGCGTGGAGGCGTGAACGTCGGAGGCCCTGCAGCCGTGTGAATGATGGGGATATCCAGGTCGGCCGGAGACTCCAACCCAAGAAACCAGTAGACGCACTTCAAGTTCTCGCGAAAAAGGCGGTCGAAATCGGCGTCATTTTCGGAGTCAAAATCGTCTCCATACCACCAGAACCA
>JBFFMO010000552.1:0-3943 GCA_041554035.1 Allomicrovenator sp.
ATTGCTGGCCAGCGAAATCGAGCATCTCTTGCATGTGCGAACGCGCATTCAAGTATCGGATTCCCGCACCCTCCGTTGGACTGAACTCGTCGCAGAGACTCCGCCCACGGGTTGTTATAATTACCTTGAGCTTGATGCTCTGGGTGGTTACGGACTTCTGGAAATTGAGCTTAAGAGTCTTTTCGGATTTTTGGACCGACTTTTTGGCGGCTCAGGCGACGACATCGACGAATCGCCCCGCGTAAAATTATCGAAAATCGAAGAACGCGTCGCACGACGCCTGGTTCACCTTTTTGCACGCTCCCTCGAGGTCGCATGGCGGCCCGTGGTGCCGTTGACCGTGCGTCATCTTCGGGTCGAAACCAAGGCAAGCAACGCAGCTGTTGCTCAGAACGGCGATTGGGTTTCGACCACATCGTTTGAAATCATTATCGATGACGTGTCGATGGGTTCGCTCAGGTTGGTTCTTCCGGTCGTGCTTCTGGAGCCGCATAAAGAACGTCTGGGCTCAGGTTCATACGAAAATAAACGGGAACGTGATGACGGGTGGGAAGACCATTTCCGGCGGATCGTGAACGCTGTTCCCGTAGAAATCATTGCCGAGCTCGGCCGGGCGACGGTCAACGTCGGAGACATCCTGAATTGGAAAGTCGACGACGTGATTCGCCTGGATCAAGCCTCCGAGCGCCCAATTCAAATTTCTATCGCAGGTATTCCGAAATACCGCGGCGATATCACCGTTCAATTTGGCAATTTGGCCGTTCAATTGCGCACCATGAGCAGTCGCCAAGTTGCGACAACCCCGGAGAAACCCGATGACATCTGAAGACGCACCCCTAGCACCCGTGGCAGAAGGGCTCGCCGCCCCAAGTTCTCCCGAAGTTTCTCACGCGCTTGGACGCCGAGCGATGGACTTTTTGAAAGACGTTCCGCTGGAAATCACGGTCGAACTTGGGCGATGCAAAATGCCGATCGGAGACATCTTCCATCTTGGACCTTCTTCGATTCTGGAGCTGACCAAAGCCAGCGACGAGCCACTTGAGGTCCGCGCTAATGGCGTACTCATCGCGCTCGGAGAAGCCGTGGTGGTGAACGACCGTTTCGGAATTCGACTCACCTCGATTTCGTCGCCAGATAAACTCATCGGTTCGCTGGGAGGCGAGTGATGCAAATGAAGAATAAATGGGTATTGGTCGCACTTCTGACGGGCGTTTCGCTGCCCGTATTTGCTCAAGATGCGCCCGCACTTGCGCCACAAGCTGCTCAGGCCCCCGCCGTTGTTGCACCGCAAGGTGTTCCGACACCGTTGGCTGTTGTTGTTCCAAAAACAACACCAGCTCAAGCTGTGGCTGCGACCAAAGCTGCCATTGCGACCAAAGAGGCCGCGCCCGCGACTACGCCCAGTGCCGCTGATGAGCTTTTCAAAAAGTCTCAAGTGGCGACTGAAAAATCGGACACGGTTAAAAGCGCCGACGATCCGTACTCCGGTTCGAGCTGGATTTTATTTGCGGGTGCAGGCGCTATCGCCCTTATGGGCTGGGGCGCAACGCAATGGAAGCGCCGCCAAAACGATTTTTCTGGCAACGCCATTGAGCAAATTAATTCGCTGACGCTGGGACCCAAACATCGTGTTTCGGTGATCGAAGTCGACGGAAAACGTCTTCTTATTGGAATGACCGACGGCCATATGAGCGTGCTCACCGACCTTGGTCGCGCTGAACCCAAAGAAGACAAAGCCTCCGAGATCGCGTGGAAAGAAGCACTCACGGCGGCGCGGGCTCGCGTGTTCACCGACGTTACGGCCGAAGTGCCACGCCCCGTCGCGAACCCCGTCACCGAAAACAGCGGCATGTTCCAGGGCTTTGACCGAAAGGCCGCCCAGCCTCGCCAGAATCGCGAGACAGACAGCGTCATGATTGGGCTGAAAGCCCTTGAGCAAAAAGTACGCAGGTAGGCTTCACTACAGACTTGTGCCCAAGCCCGACCTTGGTTCAGTCTTCGGCGTTCCATGAACGTTCACGACTTCTGAGCCCCCAATGAAAACAACTCCTTCTCGAATTGCTTCGGTCGATGCTCGGCGAATGGCCTTGGTCATGCGCGAATTGGGTGGCGGGGGTGAACCCATCAATTCAGGTTGGATGGTTTGCGACGAACCTGGTTCCTGGGCGGATTATGCGGCCGGTTTGGGCCTGAACGGTCCAGTCACCTCCGCAGAAATTCAGCGGCTCGTCGACTTCTACGATGCACATGGCGTCGATGCCCAAGTCCAAACAACGCCCTATCAAGACCCAAGCCTTTTCAGCGCGTTAGCAGAACATCATTTTGTAACTGACGATTTTACGGTCATGTTTGTGCATGACTTAAAAGACCTCTCGACGACTCAAATGGATGGACTGGAATTTATAGAAACCAACCCGGGCGACGACGAAGATGTTCAAGCCTTTGTCGATGCCCAAAAGATCGGGTTTTTCGTCCCCGAGGCGGCGCCAGAAGGCATCACAGCGATCACCGAACGTGTGGCCCGACATCCACGCTGTCGAATTTGGCTGCTCAAGCTCAACGGGCAAATTGTGGGCAGCGGTGGTTTGGAGGTCTTTGAAAATAGCGCAGTGTTGTTCGCCGGCGCCACCTTCCCCGAGGCGAGGCGCAAGGGGATTCAGTCTGCGTTCATCAATTATCGGCTTCGAGTCGCGCGAAAGCTGGGCGCCGAGTACGCCTTGGTCGGCTCCGTCCCCAATGGAGGCACGGAGCGAAACGCACTTCGGCAGGGTTTTGTGCCCGTCATGACGCAAGTCTCCCTGCGTCGTCGTTTTGAACAAAGAACAGAAAAACGATGAGCCCTGGTGCCAAGCGACGAGACGCCAAAGGCACTCTTGCCCACTGATTGCCCCGCTTTTTACTCGCCCGGTCGCGTGGCGAGTGCTCGACACATTAATTGGAATAATGATGTGGTGGCTCGCCATCAGTCTGGCTTTCTATGCGCTCGAGCCAAAGTCATAAGGTTAAAACTTGGCTTAGGGACCGCACTCGCAGTTGACGTAGTAGTCGGTGCAATCGGTAGGCGGCGCCACACCACAATCAGAGTCGCGATCTGAAATCCCCTGGTCGCCGCAGGTGTAGAAATAATGCGCTCGATCGCAGCTCAGTCCAGCTTCACCGCACACTGCGGTGCAGGACTTGGATATTTCGACATCTATATTGCAACCATAGGAATTGTCCTGACAACTTCCCTGACACATGTACGCGCCGGAGGGGCAGCCGGGGGCACCATCGACACATTGGACGTTTTGGCCTTCTGAAAAAACGGACTGAAAACAACCACCACAATGGTCGTTGTCTGTTTTCAAATCGACGCATCGACCATCGCATTCGGTGCAAGCCTCAAGACGAAGCGTCATCTCAAGGACACCCGAAGGTGTCTCAAATAGGAGTGTCGAAGGCACGACTCCTCTGGGGATCTCAAAGGCTATCTGGCACGCCAAGACGGTGCCCGCGGATTGTAGGGCATCGATTGGGCAAGACGGCATCGTGGATCCCGATAACGCCGAAGCCGAGCGCTCCAGGTTATCGCCGGTCTTCAGCCGGAAATTACCGTATCCAACCGCCAGCGCCTCTTCGAGACCGTTGCCGATTTGCACATCCACCAGAATCAGGGTGTTGCCCGCTTGTGGCTGCGTGCCTGCGACGTCCGCCACTTCTTTGGCAAGAGTCGCAAGGGCGGTCACCTGACCGGCCACCACCTCAAACACGACGTTATTCGTGCCACCGTTTGTGGTGTTATTGGTCGAATTATTTACAATATTATTTTGGGTATTATTGCTGCTTTTTTTGCTCTTCTGACTCACGTCGCCGCATCCAGCAAGGACAAGGGCGGACACCAAAACAGCTGACGAGATATTGAGTGAATGAGACGAGCGCATGATGAAAACCCTAAAAACTTGAA
>JBFFMO010000553.1:0-3938 GCA_041554035.1 Allomicrovenator sp.
CATCTTTTGCGAAATCAAATGCTTGCCCTCAAAAAACTGAGCACCAACCAGGACTGGTTGGACGGGGCCCACAAGGCTTTCCTTGAGTTCAAACGCGACGAACAAGCACCCAATATTCACGACGAATGCGCCTCAAAAAGTGACGAATGCCGCGCCGGCCGAATTCCGGTTCCCGTCATCAAACTTGAGGCGTCACGATGAATTTCGGACCGCAATCTTTGACCGCAACTGCTGCGGTGATGCTGGCCATCGCCGCTTGCTCGGCCCCGCAAGAGCGCGCATCGACCTGTGAAGACCCACCCATCAAGGGATCGCGTTCTTCACTCACGCTCGTCAATACCGACCTGAATGGGATTCATGTTGGTGAGCCTGTTTCCTGTGATGGGAACCCTGACGTGTATGTGCCATTGCAAGGACAGGGTTGGCGTACGATCGTCATGGGACGCGGCGCAATCAAAGGATACGCAGGCTGTTCACCCGAAGACGCCGTGGCCGGGCCGGACGACGCTTGCCCCACGATTCAATTCGACCTTTTTACGCGTCTATTGGCTGAACGTGTGGCTGCTCGCGGCGGCATTCAGGGCGGGTCAGGACTCGGTGCGTGCGGAGACATCAACGGCGGGTACGACGGCTGGAACGCTTCGTATGCGGTCTTGGATTGGAGCCACGCCGATATGGCGATCGAAGAAGCCGCGAGACTCATGGAAGAACTCCAGATCGGCAATCGCTTCGGCATCACGGTCACCCACCCCGTCTGCGGGATCGCTCTTGAAGCTCACGACTGAACGTTTACACCGGTCAGGAAGACAACCGAGCCTAGTTTTGAAGCACGATCCATGACCACGTTTGAGTTGCGGTACACAACCCGCGAAAGTGCCAACATTAGATAAATTTGGAGAAAATCATGAAAAAATACGCAGCACTGATATTGCTCTCGTCGGCATTCCTGGCTTCCGACGCCATGGCCTTCTGTGGCTTTTATGTGGGCGGAGCGGGCACCGACCTTTACGCCAACGCCACCCAGGTTGCCTTGATGCGACAGGGCACCAAGACCGTTCTGTCGATGCAGAACCGTTACGACGGCCCTGCTGAAGACTTTGCGATGGTCGTGCCGGTACCGGTCGTGTTGCAGCAGGCCGACGTCAAGACCCTGGACGACGCGGTCTTCGCCAAACTCGACGTGCTCACAGCCCCTCGCCTGGTCGAATATTTCGAGGAAGATCCCTGCAATACGTATCGGGGCGGCGAAGAAAACTTCGCCAACGACGGAAGCGTGAACAACGCGACCAATAATTCGGTCACGGTCGAAGCCCAATTCAAGGTCGGCGAATACGATATCGCGATCTTGAGCGCTCAGGATTCGACGGGTCTTGAGACCTACCTCAACGACAATAACTACAGCATCCCCGCTGGCGCGGCGCCCTATTTTGAACCCTACGTTCAAGCCGGGATGTACTTCTTTGTCGCCAAGGTCGACTCAAGCCTGACCAAACAAGTCAACGGCAAGACGGTGCTCTCACCGATTCGATTTGCCTACGAAAGCACTGAGTTCTCGCTTCCCGTCCGCCTGGGCATGATCAATTCGCAAGGCACCCAAGACCTCATCGTCTACACACTTGGTTTGGGCCAACGCTACGAACTCTCGAATTACCCCAACGTCACGATCCCGACCAATATCGAGGTCGTCGACGACGTCCGTGGAAGTTTCGGCCTCTTTTACCAGACGCTTTTTGCCCGCACGCTCAAAGAAAACCCCGAGGCCGTCGTCACCGAATATTCGTGGATGGCGTCGAGCTGCGACCCCTGCCCCGGCCCTGTCCTCGACGGAGCGGACCTTTTGACCCTTGGGGCCGACCTTTTCCCCGGGACCGAGCAGGACTTCTCGTGGGTCGTGACCCGGCTTCACGCCCGCTACGACAAAGACGAAGTCGGCGAAGATCTGGTGTTCAAGAAAGCCGACCCCATCGTTGGCGGCCGCGAATTTGTGGTCGACTACGAAACCGGAAAACTCGAAGAAGGCTCGCACCCAAGCGAGATCAACAACTTCCAGGGGCGCTACATCATCCGCAAGGCATGGGATGGAGCTCTGGATTGTACCGATCCGATTCGTGGCAACTGGGGCTACGGTGTGAGCACCGACCCAAGCCCGAACACCACCGGCACCGACGTCGTTTTGGACGCCAACCGTGACCTTGTTCCAGACATCATCGGCAGCGTTCCTGAGCTTGGCATCACGGGCTCAGGCATCCGTACAGCTGGTTCGCCCATTCCCGGCGTCACGGACCCCTCGGTCGACGGGCAGGTGACCGGCGCGAAGGGTGAGGCCGACTCAGGCTGCTCAGCAACCGAATTTGGCGCCGTCCCGTTCGCACTTGGACTGCTGGCCTTTGGTTTTCGTCGACGCCGAAAACGCTAACCCTCCAGAATGGCCGCGCCGTTAACGATTTGGTTTCATTACCAAAAAAGCCATATTTGACGGCGCAAACGCTAATCGCAACACTGCACGCACTCGACAATTATTGGAGGAAAATAAATGAAGAAGTTTGCTGTGCTGGTGTTGCTTTCATCTGCTTTTTTGGCGTCAGACGCCATGGCGTTCTGTGGCTTCTACGTTGGAGGTGCGGGCTCAGACCTTTACGCCAACGCCACCCAGGTCGCATTGATGCGCGAAGGCACCAAGACCGTGCTGTCGATGCAAAATCGATACGACGGTCCGGCGGAAGACTTTGCCATGGTGATCCCCGTGCCGGTCGTGCTGCAACAGGCCGACGTCAAGACGTTGAACGACGCCGTCTTCGCAAAACTCGATGTGCTCACGGCACCAAGACTCGTGGAATATTTCGAGGAAGATCCCTGCGCCCAAAACTACTGGGAGAATAACCTCGCAGCCGGCGGCACGAACAACACGAATTACAACTCCACCAATAACAGCGTCACCGTCGAAGCTCAGTTCAAGGTCGGCGAATACGATATCGCCATCTTGAGCGCGCAGGACTCGACGGGTCTGGAGACCTATCTTTCTGATAATAACTACACGATCCCCGCGGGCGCAGCGCCCTATTTTGAGCCTTACGTTCAAGCCGGAATGTACTTCTTTGTCGCCAAGGTCGACGTCGCGTTGACCCATCAGGTCAACGGCAAAACGGTGCTTTCGCCACTTCGCTTTGCTTACGAAAGTACGGACTTCTCGCTGCCAGTCCGCCTGGGAATGATCAATTCACAGGGCACGCAGGACCTGATCGTCTACACTCTGGGCCTCGGACAACGCTACGACTTATCGAATCGACCCAACGTCACGATCCCGACCAATATCGAGGTCGTCGACGGCATCCGAAACAGCTTTGGGGCCTTCTACCAGTCGCTTTTTGCTCGCACCCTCAAAGAAAATCCAGACGCGGTCGTGACCGAATATTCTTGGGCAGCGTCAAACTGCGACCCATGCCCAGGCCCTGTGCTCGACTCTGGTGACCTTTTGACACTCGGCGCGGACCTGTTCCCAGATTCGGAGCAGAACTTCGACTGGGTCGTCACCAGGCTCCACGCGCGCTACGACAAAGGCGAGGTTGGCGAAGACTTGGTCTTCAAAAAGGCCGAGCCGATCGTCGGCGGCCGTGAGTTTGTGGTCGACCATGAGACTGGAAAACTCGAAGAGGGCTCGCAGCCAAGTGATCGCAATAACTTCCAGGGACGCTACATCATTCGCAAGGCATGGGATGGCCCCATGGATTGCGAAGAGCCGATTCGTGGAAACTGGGGATACGGTGTGAGCACGGACCCAAGCCCAAACACCACCGGGACCGACGTTGTTCTGGACGCCAACCGTGACCTTGTTCCCGACATCATCGGCAGCGTTCCGGAACTCGGAATCACGGGCTCAGGCATCCGTACCGCAGGCTCCCCCGTCCCCGGCGTCACGGATCCATCGACCGACGGACAAG
>JBFFMO010000554.1:0-3934 GCA_041554035.1 Allomicrovenator sp.
CAAGACATCATGTCCAAAGCCGGCCAGCTGCTGGTCAAGGCCGGAACCGAGCTAAACTTGGTGCGCGTGGAATGGTTGAGAAATTACAATCACGGAGTCGGTGTCGTGACCCCCATCCGCGTACGGGTCATCGCCTAGAAACCCACGGATTTTACGGACGGTTGTCGAGCTCGGCCAGGGCCTCAAGAAGAACCTTGGGATGAATCGGCTTGAATAGAACTCTAAAAAGCCCACTCGTCGTGACTCTTCTGCCAGCGTCGTCCGTTGCGCCCCCCGTGAGCACGAACACACGAGAGCACAACGCCGGCCGTGTTTCTTCGATCCAATCCAGCAGCACGGCCCCCGACCCATCCCGCAGATTCAAATCGCAGAGTATCAGGTGCGGTTCAGGTCCGGTCTCCAGTAGGTGCTGTGCGTCAGCTATCGTACCGGTCGTGCGAGCGATATAACCGGCGCAAGACAGGATTCTCACCATGCTCCTGCGCATTTTTTCATCGTCCTCAACCACCAGCACGGAGTGTCCGGCGATTCGAATGGCTGGGTGGCCTGACGCCTCAACTTCTTGTGAAGCGCCGCTCATCCGCCGCGAATCCAGCGCCTCAGACACTGCTCGCAGCAACTCTTGCGGTGGAACGGGTTTCCGCAAGATCGGCAGGGCCGTCGGCTCCCGTAGCCCTGCCGCGTCGTCGGTGAACCCTGAGGTCAAGAGGATTGCCGCGTTGGGGGTCACATGACTGGCATACTCAGCGACATCGTGACCACTGCATCCCGGCATCACGATATCACTAACCATAACATCAAGCCGTGCCCCCAGTTCATCGAGCTTATCTCTTGCTTGGGTGCCGTCAGCCGCGACGTGCACCGCGTAGCCGGCGTTTTCCAGAATCCGCGCCGCTGCTTTTCGCAATGCTGCGTCGCCCTCCACAATCAGGACAATCCCTCCGCCACTTGCCCGAACTTTAGACAAAAGAGCGGTTTCCAATGCCAACGCGTCAACACAAAGCGGCAACTCGATTGAAAAGGTGGTGCCCGAGCCTACGCTGCTCTGAACACGGATCTCACCACCATTATCAGCAACAACGCCGAAGCAGATCGCGAGACCTAGCCCTGTGCCTCGCCCTTTCTCTTTGGTGGTAAAAAACGGTTCGAAAATCTTTTTCTGGGTATCTGCATCCATCCCTACGCCTGTGTCCGTCACGGTAAGACGGACCCACTTGGGAACGTCGACTGCGTCGGCGCCCAGATCTGTCGCGCGGGCAAGTGTGATACGCAGCCGCCCGCCTTCGGGCATCGCGTCACGCGCATTCACTGCCAGATTCAACACAAGCTGGTCGAAATGTATCGGGTCGATTCGCACCACCGCACCACCCGACGAAGGAACGAGCTCAAGCGAAATGTGGTCGCCAAGGGTCCTCACGAGAAGCTTGCGAAGACTCGCGAGGCTCTGATTAAGGTCGACGGGTTGCTTATCCACGGGTTGTTGCCGAGAGAACGCCAAGAGCTGAGACGTGAGCGCTGTGGCGCGATCGGCTGCGCTCAACACCTCAATAATGTCGTCTTTCTGCGGATCCCCGTCTGGCAGCGCGTCCCGGATAAAGCTGCCGTACGAGAGGATCACCCCCATGATATTATTTAAGTCGTGTGCGACACCGCCCGCGAGCTGGCCCAATGCATCCATCTTCTGCGATTGCATGAGTGCGTTTTGAAGGCGCGCGCGCTCGGTTATGTCGAGAATTTCGGAAGACACCCCGAGAATAGCACCGTCGGTCGACGTAATCGGAGCGTTATGCCACTCACAGATGATGGTCCGCCCGTCCTTAGTGACGTTCTCGGCCGTTGATTCGCCACTGTGACCCCAGATGAGCTCGCTCCAGAACTCGTCGACCTGACGCCAATGTGCTTCAGACACGATGAAGGCAGCGTGCTGCCCCATTGCTTCGACCTTGGTGTGGCCGAAGAGCTTCTCTGCTGCCGGATTCCACGAGATAACGTGGAAGTCTGCGTCCCAGGCGATTGTCGCCACCGGCGACTGCTCGAAATGCAAACGGTAGAGATGGTCCGATTCTCGAAGCTTGTCTTCCATCGAAAACAGTTCGCGCTGACGAAGTCGCTTGTACTCGATAAGGGTGCGTATCCGGCACGCAACCTCAAGCCGATCAATGGGCTTCGAGATAAAATCCATGGCACCGGCCGTCAGCGCGTCGATGCGCATCTGACGATCTTCATGGGCGGTCACGACCACAACGGGCAGTGTGGCGAGCATTTTCCGCCGCTTCAGCTCGGCGAGGACCGCCAACCCATCAACCACGGGCATCATAAGGTCGAGCAGTACGAGGTCGACCTCCTCACTACCCAGTATCTCTAATGCCTCCGCTCCACCCGTCGCAACGAGGGCCTCATAGCCCTCACGAGCAACCAGGTCGGCGAGTAGTTTTCGATTGGCAGGGGCGTCGTCCACAACAAGGACCCGCGCCTTTGATCGCAAGGTCCCACTCATGAATCCTCACACTGCGGCAATATTTGAAAACGTTGATTCAAGTCCACCTCACTCCTCCCCTCCCAAAAGCCTGCTAACTTCGGCGAGAAACTCTTTGTAGGCGATGGGCTTGGCGACGTAGCCTCCAAAACCTGCGTCAAGAATCCGCCTTTCGTCGCCCCTCATTGCGTGAGCAGTCACCGCCAAAATGGGCAGAGACGCGGTCTCAACGTTGCCCTGCAGCAGTCTCGTGGCCGCAAAACCATCAGTGCCTGGCAGCTGGATGTCCATCACCACCAAATCGAAGTCTTCCCGTAGGGCCAATTCGATCCCTTCCTCCGCCGTGGGCACTTCAGAAACCTCATAACCCTCACGACGGAGGATACCGCCCATCAATTTGCGGTTCGATGGGTTGTCCTCAACCATCAAGATCTTTTTCATTGGTTGCCACCTTTGTTGCCTAGCAACTCGCGGACGCGTTCGATGAGGTCGCCACCGCTTGCTGTCGCCTTCGCCAAAGTCGCCTGAACGTTTTTGGCAAGCACCTCACGCTCAAATGTCGTCAGATCTTTCGCGCTCAAAACGACCACAGGCAATGTGGCCGTTTCGGAATTCGAACGAAGCTCCGAAAGCACTTCAAAGCCACTCACGTCGGGCATCATGAGGTCCAGAATCAAGAGGTCAGGGCAACGCGCCTGGATCGAAACGAGAGCATCTTTGCCCCCGTAAGCACTGCCGACGTCGACCGCCTCATGAGAGAAATAGGACGTCACAATCTTGACCGCCTTAGGGTCGTCATCGACCACCAACACGTAAGGACGACGATGAGGAGGGGCATCCATCAATTTCTGAACAACCTCGAGGAATTCATGTCGACGGATAGGTTTAGGGAGTATCGCCTGGGCCCCAACAGCGAGGGCCCTTTCTGGCGCGTCGGCTCCCGAAACAACCAGCACAGGCACACCGCGCAGCAATTCGCTACTCATCTGGGAGGTCAGAAACGACAGTCCGTCTAACCCAGGCATACTCAGATCGAGTGTGATGAGGTCGGGTCTCAAGCCATCCAGCGATTCCATGACATCGTTGGCATTCTCTGCCAGGATCACCTCGAAGCCCGCATCCTCGAGATAGAGTCGCAATAGCTCACGCGCGTTCGCCTCGTCGTCGATGACCAAGATGCGCTTCTTCTGTTGGGGGGATGGCTGTACTGCGCCGCGCCTGGCTGGCTCACGTATCGCTGCCCGAACAAGCTGGAGGAACTTCTGTTCGTTCCAGTCCTCTTTGAGGAGTACATTGACAACCGATTTCTCAAGAATCTCTCGTTCCGAGGACTCAAGCGCCTTGGCGGTAAGTATGATTATGGGAAGGTTGACCGTTGATGGATTCTCCCGCACTGATCGGAGCACGTCGAAGCCGGAGACATCGGGCATCATGATATCGAGCACCATCGCTGAGAAG
>JBFFMO010000555.1:0-3926 GCA_041554035.1 Allomicrovenator sp.
AGCCGCGTCTCGGCATCCACCTTCAGCCGTTGTCCTGCCTGAAACGCCGTGCGGGCTGCCTTGGCCTCGACGCTCGCATTTTCGACTTCACGTGAACGCGCTCCGACGGACTCCGATGCCAGATTTGCGGCAGTCTCAAGCTCCACCAACCCGGCCAGCGCCGCCTGATGCCTGGTGCGCCAGCGATCCAATTCGGTCGTCAATTGCGTTAATGTCTGCGCGTGTTCGGTCTCGCGAGCCTGCAATTCGGCGCCTTGATTCTTCAACCAGTGCGCGCGGTCTTCGATGCGCATATAATCAGCGCGCTGCTGATCAAAGCTCGATTTGGCGCGTTTCATGTCCGCATCTGCTTCGGCGTAACCTGCTCTGGCGGCCTTGAGGTCTGCCTCTTGTTGCTGCACGTCCCTGTGTCCCTCGGATGCTACCGTCATTCCGGCGAGTTCCTCACGGACTTGAGCGAGTTCAAAGGCCAAGCGTTGGCGCCGATCCGTTTGAGAAGTGATTTCGCGGGTCGCTGTTTCGAGCCTGCGGCGGGCTTCGGCAAGCGACTCCACCGCGTGTTCGCGTTTGCTCTTCGAGATGTTGAGTCGGGTTTCGGCGCGGTAGAAGGTCTCGGTCGCCTCGGCTTGCTTCTTTTCGGCCGCAAAAAGCTCAACACGCGCACCTTCGATAGCCGCTTCGTGAAGCTCCCAAGCCTTGAGCGCCCTGTCGACTTCGGCCTCCGCGGCCGTCTGCTCGACCTTCACTTTCTCGCGGCGAACGACAAGCTCATCGCGCTTGACCAAAAGAATCGCGATCTCGAGTTCGCGAAGTTCGTCGTTCAGCCGACGATATTGCGATGCTCGTTGCGCCTGACGCTCCAGAGACCGCAACTGCTTTTCGACCTCGGCCAAAATATCGGCCACACGCTGCAAATTTTCGTCGGCCTTTTCTAGCCGACGAACCGTGCGGTCTCTCTGCCCTTTATAACGGGTGATTCCGCTGGCTTCTTCGATGATAAGCCGTCGTTCGGAAGGCCGGGCGCTCACGATGAAGCCAACCTGATTCTGCTCGATGATCGAATAGCCCTGTTTACCAAGCCCAGTGCCGGCGAGCAGGTTCTGAATATCGAGCAATCGGCAAGCAACCTTGTTGATCAGGTACTCCGAATCCCCCGAACGATGCAGTCTGCGGGTGATGGCAATTTCGGAGAGCTGCTGGAACTCACGAGGCAATGCATCTCCAAAAGCCTCAGGATCCAGGTCGCCGTCGTTATGAAACGTGAGCGTGACCTCCGCCAATCCCATGGGTTTCGCCGTTTCGCTGCCGGCGAAAATCACATCCTGCATTTCCTGCCCACGAAGACTCTTCGGGGACATGTCGCCCATGGCCCATTTCAAAGCATCCACGACGTTGCTTTTGCCGCAGCCGTTTGGACCGACGATCGCCGTCATGCCGTCACTCAACTCGATCGTCATGCGATCGCGAAAAGATTTGAAGCCATGGATGTCGATTCGATTTAAGCGCATGAAAACCGGTCTTCTGAAACGAGCCGCCGACCATAGACACCGACGGGGCAACATATCAAGATTTCAAGCATTACTAGAGATCAAGGAATCCTGAGGCAGGGTTCTCCAAGTGTTTCAGGCATGCGACGACCCTGTCCTCAAGTTTTGCTTTAATAAGCAACCGGTCATCGACTTGAGCACACGGGAGTTTCAGCCGTTTGAGCGGAGTCGAATAAAACTCGAACATCGTCCCTTTGCGCTTCCCTGTTCCTTCAAGCTGATCACGCACCTCATCCGAGTTCAGCACAGCCATCAGACGCAGCAAATATCCAACGGGTTCGGCAATATGATCGGGGGCCAGCAGATAGGTGCAGTCACTGGAAATCGCAGCGCCACTGAGATCCAGACAGAAGGCTGGCGCGGGCGCTCGACGAGGAACCACAAGTTTGGGGCCGACCATGTCTGTTCGACGTCGGGGCCAATGCAAACGATACCAGGGCATTCGTCCCAGGATCACTTCGCGCCGTTTCTCAAGCTTCGCCCGCCCTGATCCAAACCAAGTCGAAAGGCTTGCCTCATGGGAAGCCGCCAAATCGCCATCGGCCCACACCACTCTATGATGTCCAGGTGCTTCTAAAAACACGCGATTGGCGACGCATTCTGAAGCTCGCATCACCGGCCGAACGTGAAGATTCGTCGGCTCATCTTCAACCATGAAGCCGTTGGCAGAATTGCCGTGGTCCATGCCACTGACAAAACCCTGCTGGTCCCTGGCAAGCTCAGCAAGTGGGACACCTCGCGCAGCTTCACCCGCCCGTCGGGTTCCCTCGGGGAAAATCTCCCAGGCTTCGCCCGCATCGGCGGAAAGAAGCGCTGGGGACGGCAGGTCTTCGACCTCTACCATCCGGGTCCCGCCACTCTCGCACCCACTGATGACCACCAACGAATGATGTCCTCGTGCCGAGGCAAAACGGCCTTGCCCGAGCCTAAACAGCCAGCGCGCCGGCAGACGCTGCGCCATAAATGAACGCAGATTCTTGGCCGAGTCCGCCCAGAGCCAATACTCAGAAACCAAAAAAATCACATAAGGTGAGCGCTCGATCGAACGCCACCAGAACAGGTAGGCCAGATCCATCCTGGGGGCGAAGGCATCTGCAAGGTCGGGATGTTTGAGGCGTACTGCGTCGAAGATAGTTTTATTTCCTTTTTCGCCGACGTAGGGGGGATTTCCAATCACGGCCTTGACGTCTTTGGGCCAATTCGACGGTTCCAGGCCGTCACCCCAGATGATTTGAGCGTTCGCCCCCATGTGTCTGAGCCTCAAAGCAGCGGCCACGGCCGAAAGAAGTTCAGACTCTATTCCGAAAACGTGGTGGCCCAAGCGCGCGGCGGCCATCAGCAGCGCTCCGTCTCCACAAGCTGGGTCCACGACAACGCCTTCGCCCAGAGGAAGCCATGCAGCCATCTGGTCGGCGATGCCGGACGGGGTGAAGTAGATCCCATGTTGGCGTCGATATTCGGACTTAAAGAGCGTGTCTATCTCTTCCGGCGCCGAGATTGAGGGCCTTCCCGCCAGCTCGATAAAGGTTTCGATGGCGTTTGTGGACAAAACGCCGGTCAAAAACAAGCGCAGTCCTTGTGCGGTTTCTGCTTCGTTCCCAAGGAGTTTCACGCCCAAAGCCCAGATGCTCTGGGAACTTTGCACATCTTCGCTTATCTTCACGGTGCGAACTCGATTGACGAAGCCAAAAGCAATTTTGGGTTAGATTGCCGGTCGGTCTTGCTTAGAACGGGTGTTTGTCCCTATCCTTGACGTATTCGGGGTCTACCCCATTTTGGACAATATGACGATGTCGGAGCCACATGGCAGCCTGACTCCGGGGAGAATCATCGCCGGGCGGTACGAGCTCACTGAAGAAGTGGGTCGCGGCGGCTTCGGAATGGTGTGGCGTGCGCGCCAATTGAATATGGACCGCGACGTCGCGGTCAAAATCCTGCCCCCCCGGTTCTTAGCGATTCCTGATGTGGTTGAGCGCTTCAAACGAGAAGCTCGGCTGGCAAGCCGGTTGCGTCATCCCAATACGATTACATTGCACGACTGGGGTCAGAGCGAGGATTTGCTCTATATTGTGATGGAGTTGCTGACCGGCGAAGACCTGGCCGACATGCTGCGCATTGCTGGGAAATTCCCACCAGAGCGCGCGTTGGCCGTGGTTCGACAGGTTCTGAAAAGCCTTGCCGAAGCCCATGAACAGAAGATCGTCCACCGCGACCTCAAACCCGAAAACATCTTTTTGAGTGTCGTTGGACACGATCTCGACGTGGTGAAAGTCCTTGATTTTGGGATCGCCAAAATCGGATCACCGCAAGCCGAAGATGCCTACGACGAGAAGCATCGCTCCCTTACCATCAGCGGTTCAACGGTTGGAACACCAACCT
>JBFFMO010000556.1:0-3918 GCA_041554035.1 Allomicrovenator sp.
CCCGGAATCGTAATCGTTTTGTTCGATCTTTTTGCCCACAAACGTCAGCCCAGCGGCTGCATCCGCGCTGAAGACCACATCGATCGCTGATTCTGTCTCAATCATTACCGGAGTCTTCACGTCCGGGGCTTTCGGGCCGCCTACCTGTTCGACGATCTTGGGAAGATGGTGTTCGCCAGGCTTTGAGGGTTGTGCAGACTCTTCACCCACCAGCACAAACGCAGCGGCGCCCAGGCCCACCACCAAGATCAGCCCAACGGCGACCATGTTGACTTTTTGACCGTTGGTGATTTCTTTGGGAGCGGACTTGCGGGCCTTCTGGACCTCGGCCAGCAGCGCATAGGAGGCGTGATGGCCGGGCTCAAGCTCCAAACAACGATGGGAATACTCCTCCACCGCCTCCAGGTCTGCCGGCTCTTGTCGGGCTTGATATCGCCCAAAATGAGCGTTGGCCAGGTCGGTCCAAATACCCAGTCGAGTGGGCGCAAGGGCGCTGGCCATCCGCAATTCCGTGAGGGCGTTATCCCACAGGTCATGGGCGACATAATTTCTGGCTCTTTCAACATGAGCCTGAACTTCGGCCTCAATCGCGGCCAAGTCGTCTTCGCTCCATCCCAGCTCAGCCACAATTTCGCGCAGGTCTTCCGGACTCAGCGCCGCGCGTTTACGTGCGCGGGCTTTCTCGAGCTCTTCAATGTAGGCGCCTAGATCCAATCTGTCTCCTCACGCTTCGGGGGCCTGGCGCAGGATGACTTGCCTTTGGCAACATCCAAGAGCAACCTGTCCGCACGGGGCATTGTAGTTAGATGGCAAGCCCACGTCAGCCGAAAACTGGGGCATGACCGCGAACCACGCGGGTCGTTGACTGGCTGGTCGGGGACCGATATGTCTTGAACATACAATTGAACTTGGAGGACTTATGGCCGATATCGACAGCGTCTTGAAAGAAGACCGACAATTTACGCCCGATGCAGCGTTTGCGAAGCAAGCCAATCTGACCGCTGAGCTCTACAAGTCCCTTAAGGAAGAAGCCGCTCAAGACCACGAGGCTTTCTGGGCCCGTCAGGCCCGCGAGGAGCTCGTTTGGGACAAAGATTTTGATACGACTCTTGAGTGGAAGGCGCCATTTTCAAAATGGTTTATCGGCGGCAAGCTCAACATGTCGGTGCAGTGCCTTGACCGGCACCTGGGCGACGCGACGCGTAATAAGGCGGCGCTGGTTTGGGAAGGAGAGCCTGGCGACCAGCGCACCCTGACCTACCAACAGCTGCACGCCGAGGTCTGCAAATTTGCGAATGCGCTCAAGTCCTTGGGAATCAAGGCTGGGGACCGTGTCGCGGTCTACATGCCGATGATTCCGGAATTGACGATCGCAGTGCTCGGATGCGCGCGTTTGGGTGTCGCCCATAACGTAATTTTTGGCGGATTTGCGCCAAACGCCATCCGTGACCGCGTCGAAGACTCGGAATGCAAACTCATCATCACCGCCGATGGTGGTTGGCGTCGCGGCTCGGTGCTCGCCCTCAAAGAAAACGTGGATGAAGCCGTGGAAGGCGGCTGTCCCACGGTGGAAAACGTGATCGTCGTCAAACGCACGGATAATCCGGTGAAATGGAGAGAGGGCCGAGATCATTGGTGGCATGATTTGGTGGACTCTCAGTCGACGCGACATGAGGCCGAATCCTTTGATTCAGAAAACCCACTTTTTATCCTCTACACCAGCGGCACGACCGGAAAACCCAAGGGTGTCGTTCACGCGACCGCCGGCTACGCGCTGTGGACCAAATTGACTTGCCGTTGGGTCTTCGATTTGAAGCCCGAAGACATGTACTGGTGCACCGCAGACGTGGGTTGGATCACCGGGCACAGCTACATCGTGTACGGGCCGCTTCAAAACGGAGCGACGATAATGATGTACGAGGGAGCTCCGAATTTCCCCGAGGCCAATCGCTTCTGGGACATCATCGAGCGCCATCGTGTCTCCATTTTTTACACCGCGCCCACGGCCATTCGCGCCTTCATGAAATGGGGCGATGATCACGTCACGAAACACGATATCTCCAGCCTCCGTCTCTTGGGAACGGTCGGCGAACCGATTAATCCCGAAGCGTGGATGTGGTACCGAGAAATGATCGGCAAAAATAATTGTCCAATTGTTGACACCTGGTGGCAGACCGAAACGGGCGGCATGATGATTTCGCCGGTTCCTGGTGTCACAACGACTGTTCCTGGCTCCGCGACCCACGCGTTGCCGGGAATTGACGCGGCAGTCGTCGACAGCGACGGCAATGAGGTCGACGCAAATCAAGGCGGTTTCCTCGTTATTCGTAAACCGTGGCCGAGCATGTTGCGCACGATTTACGGAAATCCCGAGCGATTTAAAAACGGTTATTACGGCCGTTTTGAAGAGCTTTATTTTGCCGGTGATGGTGCCCGCCAGGATGAACGCGGCAATTTTTGGATCATGGGACGTGTCGACGATGTCATCAACGTGGCCGGTCATCGCCTCGGCACGATGGAAGTCGAGAGCGCTCTTGTGAGCCATCCGGCCGTCTGTGAGGCAGCCGTGGTGCCGCGTCCCGACGATTTGAAGGGCCAGGCCATCGTCGCTTTTGTGACCCTCGAGGGAGGCATCGAAGGCAGCGCTGCTCTGTCCAAAGAGCTTGCTGAGCACGTCGCACAGGAAATTGGCGCCATTGCACGTCCCGCCGAAATCCGATTCACTGACGCGTTGCCCAAGACCCGTAGCGGAAAAATCATGCGGCGTTTGTTGGCCGATATCGCTTCAGGACGGCAGACCGGCGACACGACCACGCTGGAAGACGCGTCAATCCTAGACCGACTCCGAGACGAATAATTCTGTGACCGGTCTGCGGGCATGCGATTCGGTCCGCGGGCCCTATGGCCTGCCTCGCGATTCGGTCCGCGGGCCCTATGGCCTGCCTTGCGATTTGGTCCGCAGGCTCTATGGCCTGCCTTGCGATTTGGTCCGCAGGCCCTATGGCCTGCCTTGCGACCGGTCCGCCAGGCTCCAGCCTGGCCGTGCGATTCTGCGACCCACCGCTCACTGCCAACTGCACACTGCTCACCGCTCTACGCGACCTCGGTCACCCGTCCCGTATAATGCGAATAATTCGAAGGCACTTTCGAAATCAGGTGCACCAGCCGGCGTTCACCCGGTTCAATAGGTGGCCCTCCCTTCCAGGCGGCGAGCGCCTCACGCGTATCGATGACCTTCTTGTTTTCATCAAAAAAGCTCACCTCAAGCTTCAGGACGCCCAACGCTCGCCCAGAATTTTCGACCTCGATCGTCAAATGGCAAAACGCACGTGTCCCATCTCCAAACGCCTGGGTCCGGTGCAATCGCTCCCGGAAAACCACCAGAACACCGCTCGGGAGCTTGTCTTCCCAGTTGATTCGGGCTTCTCGCGATGGAGGCGCGCTCGTCGCGGCTGAGTACTCGATTTCTACGGCCGAGATCTCGACGTGGGAGACATGACCGCTCACTGGCATCCGATACTCCCACGCTTGCGAATCACCATGCCGCAATTCGGCTTGGTGAGAACCCACGACCTCGGTTTCAGCGCTAGAAATAAGTACCTGCCCGTCAAACGCGCTCACTTTGAGATCGAGGCGTTTTATCGTGTCTTCGCCATGATTAAAAAATGTCCCGGTCAAAACCAGAACGGGCTCCGCTCTGTCCAGCATGGCGCAGCGAACCGGCCGAAATTCGAGCCCCTTAAGGTAGGCCAGAACCGAAATTTGATCCCGTGCAATTCGTTTATTCTCCGTTTTGAAAATCGCGAAGAGCCATCCGAATAGGGCATTAAATAGTTTTGTGATCATGGAGTGATGATTCCAGCGTCGGATTCAACCCGAAGGGCAGGTGCGTCCGTGGGCGCTTCTTCTGACGGGCCA